>JANOEF010000064.1:0-10691 GCA_031413075.1 Acidobacteriota bacterium
TTATTTTTACAGATTCGTAGAAATTTTCATGCTTTTGGCTTTTTTCTGTGTATTCTGCGTTTTTCTGCGGGCAATTTGGGTTTTAATTTCTTAAATTTTTATCTCCAACTGTTGCTATTAAATTGCAAACAGGTTCTATAACCGTTTCAATCAAGTTGTTTGGGTTTTCCTTTGATTATCTGGCGGTTATTTTGTTTATTTTTGTCAATTTTGCCCGATGGTAATGTTTTCTCAACCATTTCGTCCTGATTAATTCCCGACCCCGTTTGCTTTTGCTTTTTAGGTTTCGGGGAGCGTTTAGGTGATTTGTCCATTTTATGTTTTCTCCTTAAAAAATTCTTGCCGAATATTATTCAATAGTCCAATGTTTTTTGAGTCTTAACCCAATTTTGTCGGCGTCCATTGCTTGATTATTTCCGTCTTCGACTATTTGTCTGAGAGTTGTCGGACTAACCAATAAATTCAATCAATCTAAACATTATTCAATTTCAAAAAGCCCTGGTGTTTCCACCACCAGCTAACGTAAAGCGGATAAGAAGTCGTGCGGATCCCAAAAGTTACGCTAATTCGCATTCTGCTGTATGCCAACAGGAAAAGAAGTAAATTTTTCATAATATATTTTCTCAACTGCAGATTCATTGCTGAATTTATGCTTTCGTTTAAATTTGCAGATCATATTTTCCAAGCTAAAATATTACTATCAGAAAATATTTTTTCGAGGCGACTGTTTTCGTGCCGTTCGGAAATCCAATCCTTCACGACATTTCCCAGCTGAATTCGAATATCGCTTTCGAGTTTGGCGACATTGGTCACATCTTTGTTTTTTTCAGCCTCACCGATTTTAATTCGCTTGATTATCTTAATTTCATTTTTTCTCATAATTTTGAATGCCTCCCCGTCATTTAGCACCGTCAAAAAAACGAAGGATGATTATCGTAACTTTTGAAAACCATCCTTCAACCTAGCTTTCGCTATCACAAAACAGTAGTTTGCCAAGAAAGGAGCTAACCCTGTCAAATAAGCCTTAGTCAGTTGTGTATCTGATAGACGCGGGCGCGTTATCCAGATTAGAGTTTTTGGAGGTAACTCCGTTTCCACTTTGATAACATAGCTTTTGACCCTAACGCAGGTGCGTTATTTGAGTGCGAAATTGGAAAGGCACTCAACTTTTATTCTCATGAAAAAGGCTTAAGATAAACATACTTGATTGAAAAATCCTTGTCTGTGTGGCATCACACATACTGTCCAAAATTCGTCAAACGATTTGTTCATCCTTGCTTGAGCCGGCTCTCGGTCACGCCGAAGCCGCATAAAAGTGGGACTCAACACGCTGGATTTAGTAGTCTTCTTGTTCCGAGGAATAAGAATTAATGATGATCGACATGTTTAGGTTTTCCCGACTTACCGCCTCCGTCTTTCTTGCCTTTATTCGGTCTATTTACTTTTCCATTGACATTTTTTTTGACCTGATTAACCTTTGGTTGAGAAACTTTTTTATTTTCGATTTTATTTGGCTGACTGCCATTCACCACTTTTTTATTTTGGTTTGGCAAGGCTTTCTCAGAATCTTTTGAGGCCTTTTCAATTTTCTTTTCCGGCTTCGATGAAATGTCATTAGCCTTTTTTCCCTGAACCGGAACAAACTCAGGTTTATTCGGATTATTTTTTCTAAACTCAGCTTGCCCTTTGCTTGGTTTTGCCAGTTTGCCGAATATTTTATCTGCCGATTTGTCTTTATACGACGATTTTATTCTGATTTGTGAAATAGTCGGATTGAGTGTTTTGACAAAATACATCTCCGGATAATATTCCTCGATTCGAGTGCGATAAACAGGCGTTTCAACCACGCGATAGACTTCGTAATTATCAGGATAATTATCGTAATAATAGGGGGATTGATAAGACGTGTTCCGATCGCTGAAGGCCCAGCTGGTAATTGCTAAACTCTTGTCAATCCAGTTAGTTTCGTAATAATAATTATCGCCGTAAATTTGTTCATTGCCGGATAATAATATTCGAGCCCCCCGGTTATCAGATCGGTCCCGGTCAAAAATTATCCGCACTATTTCCTGGATGTCGTTCGGTCCAAATCTGTCGTATAGAGTAAAACCCCGTTGATTAGCATCACGGTCGTCGTATTCCGAAACGCTGATATAATCAACGTAACCATCCCCGTTTAGATCAAAGTTGTTGACGTTGTTGTTTGAATTAAGCCGGCGTTCAAAATCTTGTAGATTATTCGATTTTTCGAGTAATAAGCCGACGGCCTGCAGTTCCAGATTGTCTCTCTCATAATAACCCTGATCAACGGAAATATTTTCGGATGATCTGGTCTCCGGATACGGAGTCGCATAAACCATCTCATCCGTTTGATTTGGATTACAAGCCATAAAAAATAAAGAAATTGTGATAATTGTTAATTTGATAAATCGCATAATTTTGTCCTTTTTCTAATCATTGATGAACAGATTTCTAAACAGATCTTTTTCTTGAGCAAATCCGCTCCAAACAAATTTTTAATACTTTTCAAATCTAAAAAGGCGGTCTCAAAGCAATAGGTTAAACACATCTCCGACAGCCCTTATTATTCAGTTCCCGCTTCTCAAATGTTTAATTCATTTGATTTTAATTTATGTCCACGCTGCCTTATAATTTAACGGATTCTGACGCGGCTGATGACCCGATATTGACGTCGCCCATTTCTCTGATAAATGATTTGGTAGGTTTCGCGGTAATAGCGTCCATTTATTCGTATGATCCGGTGCCTCGTCACAACCCGTCTCCGAGGCTGATATCGTTTGTTGTTTCCAAGTTGAATAGTTATTTGTGCAACATTTGATGAAATAGTTTTAGTCGATGCAGTTTTTGCTTCGGCTGTTAAAATTGTGATACCGGTTGAAGCCAGTAAAATTGCTATTATTAATAGTTTTTTCATATTCTTTCCTTTGTGTTCGTCCGTCAATTAAACCGAATCAGAATAAACCTTTCTGATGATCTAAATTAATCGAACACGACTTTTCTAAGGTTATCTGATGGAGGCGTCTTAGTCTGTGTGGTGACACGCATAGCAATTCTTAAACTGTATTTTGGAGTTTGATTTGGGGTGTTTTTTTTACTGTTTCAAGAGGTTTGCAGTCAAGATTGTGGTTAAAACTTCTTGCACCATTTTGTTAATCGGAAGTTTTGTATGGTTTTCGCAAATAATCGTTTGGAGTCCTTCATTGGGAAAGAGGCTTTGTCCGTTTATTTGAGAAATATTTTCCGCTAACAGAGAGGTTTTTGTGACAGTTCCATCGCCTTGGGCATAGATCGTCTGTTTGACTAAATCTTCCGACACTTTTTCACCATTCGAATTCTTAAATGAATCGCCCCGCATGAGAGTCTTCCATTTTCCTTTTGCTGAATCAAAATAAATGATTGCTCCGCTAAGCGTATTTTCGCAATCGCTCCCGAATGAATAAAAAGTCAGCGAGACCGGCATTTTAGTCGTGACATCGAGGGCGGCGTGAAAACGCTTTGCCCGAAGCAGAACCGTCTGGAGATATTTTTCAATCTGAGCTTTTTTGGACTTGCTTTGTTTTTTCAGAAATTTGTCGTCCGAAGCTATCGTCCAACCATATTTTTTCCAGGTTTTAACATCATAAATATCCAAAACTAATGGTTTCAGACTTTCATCATAAAATGGGGCGGAAATTCCGTGTGGAATTAACTGAAAGAGCGACGGGATGGTAAAAGTAACTTCACGATTGAGAAATTTAGGGTGCATTCTTCCGGCGATACTTTTAACTGAGTAACCTTCATTGAGCACTTCCAGAGCGCCAATGGCGCCTTCGTTTGGGGTTCCAAACATAAGGATTTTGTCAAAATGTTTGGCTCCTGACCAGTTCGGGGCAGGTTTTTCGGTCAAATCAGCTTTTCCATACATTGCTGCATATCGGGCAATCAAACCGCCCATTGAATGCGCTAAAATATCAAATTTTAAGTCAGGTTTTTTGAGCTTCACCTTCAATTTTTCAATTTTTTCCACCAGTAAACGGGCATTTTCAACATTATCGCGTCGCCAATCGTAGGCAAAAACGTAATAAGTATTATAGTTATCATCAGCCTGGGGAAGTTCCCAATTTCCACGCCGGTAATTTACTTTTTTTTCCAGATATTCAAGCAAATCCTGATAAACCGAAACAACCGATAAAAACTTAGCGACTTTTACCTTTTCAACAATGTCGGTCGCCACTAAATTGTCACGATTAGCGACTAAATTTGCTGAAATCGGCAATTTTAAGTCATCGGGTTTGGCTTCGGAAAACTTTACCCAAGCAGTCTCCCCGGTCTTTTTATTAACGAGTTTTGAACCCATGATCCCCGGAATGATAATGATCGGATTCCGGTCTTGTTGAGATTCAGTTTGTGCTAACAAATTCAGGGAAAAAACTGAAATTACTATCAAAATTAAGAACAATTTAGCTTTCATATATATTGGGTCAGGACTCAAAAAAGGCGGGATTGTTTTTTCTGAAAAGTAGAAATTTATCAATTTGCGGGAGTAGAACTACCCTTCCCGACCTGTCATTGTCGTTGGGCGCTAAATCTTAAACTTGATTCAAGTAAAAGTTAAAAAAGACCGACTGAATGAGATAACAGGTCAGGAAGGGTTGCTTTGCGCCCGCTCGAGTTAAACAATCTTCAAGCCAAAAAAAAACAATCCCTATTTAAGTAATGACAAAAAAAAGACGGAAACCCGACGGGTCAGCAATTGTGTCAAAACATCGTAATTATTGAGGTTTTGAGACCCTTTCTCAGCTGTCGTTTTCCGCCTTTTAATTTAATAAACAATTTTTTTGGTTCGGCTCGCCACTTTTTTGCTAATTCTCCAGGTTTTTTTGCCGGTCCATTTGGTCGCCACCCAGACTTTTCGTGAAACCCATTTGGTTCCAGTCCAAGTCCGGCGAACAACGTATTTGCCACCCGCGTAGGTACCCCGGATAATTCCTCTTTTACGGTGTTTGACTGTCACTTTTTGGGCTTTAACGGATAAATTTCCGTTCGCAGAAATCGCCTCGCCAATAAAGACGATGGAAAACATCATTACTATCGCAAAAAATAAATTAATTAATTTTTTCATATTTTTACTCCTCATTTGGTTATATCTAAAACAGTATGTGCAAAGTCTTAAAACATCATCTTTTTTGCGGTTGAAAACAACGCAATTTACGTTGTTTTACCGGGCAGATAATAATATTGCACCACGATCAGTCCGGCGATTGCTGCCGCACAGAGCAGCAAATCAAAAGCCGTAATTTCCTGGCTGACGGTTTTACGGGCAATCACAAAAATCACAACCTCAACCGCAGCACTCATTCGATGAAACAACAACAGGAAAGCAAATTCGGCGGCAATCGCAATCAATAAAAGATTTCCAATGATTTTTTGCAAAACAACATACTCGTCTTTGGTTGGCGAAATGAGTCCAGGAAAATCGCGGATAACCGTATCAAATGCAGCTATGCCGGCCGCAATCAGCAGCAACACTGCGAGAGCCGAAAGAAACAAATGAATGACCACTGACAAATAATTACTGACGAAGCGCTCAACTTTGGTTTCTTCGCCCGTTCCAACTTCAACATCTACCGGTTTTTCCGGCATAAATTCCGGCTTTTCTGTCATAAATTCAATTTATTGTGATATTTCGTTCAATTGCGGCGGTGATAAGTTTAGTTTATTTTCACCCCCGAGAATATTTACCGGCGAACTCCAAATGGCAAAGCCGGTGCGCGTTTTTGTAATTGCGAACAGATAATAGTTATCGGGTTTGACGTCCTTCATCGAGGCTTTGCCGCTCCCATCTGTGGTTGTGTTGTATTTGATATGTTTGTTGACGGCATTCAATGAATCCCGGCGAAAATCACTGTATCTGTCAGGATACAAAACCGCTAAACCGAAACTATTTGCCAAAGATTGTCCGTCAATCGGTTCAAGACTGGCATCAGCCAGAATACTTTCTAACTCCTTATCCAAAAGATAAAATTTCTCGTTTTTAACGACTTGAAGAGTTCCATTTTTAGTCGAAACCTTCGCCTCAATAACAACCAGGCCTTTGTCCGGCGGGACTGTTGGAACATTGATTGGCGAGGACGGCGGAATATTTTGCGGAACCGGCGTGGCTGATGGCGGATCAACGGTTGTCGAATTAGGCGGAACTTCAATTTGATTCGGCGGATTTTGGGTGCGACCTGGCGTATCTCTCGTGTCAGGAGTTTTTCGCTGGATGGCCACATTGACATTATTACTTTGCGTATTTGCGTTTTCGTCAGAGTTTCGCAACAACACAATTAAAAAAAACACCACGATAGCACCGAGGATAACCATTGGTGCGATAATCCATTTCGGAAAACTTTCTTCGCGAGGTGCAACGGTAACGACATCGTTTCGTTGAATAACGGGCGGCGGGCTATTACGCGGCCGACCGCAATTCGGACACGCGACCGCTTCATTTGAAATCTCGTTTCCGCACTCAGGACAATGTATTAAAGACATCTAAATAACCTCTCTTGACTTAATCTAATCCCTAATAAAACTATTTTTGTTGGATCACTGCTTCGGGTGAATTAGAACGTTCATTTAATTTCTGATGAGCCCTGTCCGATAGCATCGTTGACACCATGACACCTATCACAACTGCAAAAATCATAAAAGCTACCCCGATCATTAACCAATCCAGCCCTCGTCTAGCGACTTCTTCGGCGTGAATTTCTGCAATTTCCATTTCTCTATCAACAGTTTTCTCAATCATGAATTTCATAAATACTCCGCTTTTCAAGGTCAAAAACTACTTCGACCATTTCACTTTCCACTCTTTCATCATTTTTATTTCGGCTTCCTGAGCTTTGATAATGTTGTTGGCGAGCGTTTTAATTTCCGCGTGTTCGGCTTTGGTCAATGCTTCTTTTGACATCGTAATGGCGCCTGTATGATGTGGAATCATCATCTCCAGAAAATGAAGATCAAAATTCTTGTTATTGTTACCTTCCATCATTTTCATTCCATCACCCGACATCATTTTCATTGAATCCATCATTCCCGGCATTTCCATATTTATGGCAGCGGGCTTTCCGGTAAACCATTTTTCGCGCCAGTCGGTCATCTGCAAGATTTCCTTGTTTTGATCCTCAATGATTTTTTGGGCGAATTTTCTCAGCTCATCGTTCTGAGACCTGTCTAAAACCATTTTTGCCATCTTGACCGCGCCTTGATGATGATGTGTCATGGTATCCAAAAACTGTGTCTCATACGGTTGCTTGGCGGCATCCGGCGATGATTTCGTATCCATCATTTTCGGCATATCCGGGTTGTTCACGATGCCGTTCTGATTCATCATATTGCTATTCATTGAATGCGAATTCATCATCGAATTCCGGTTCATCGAATTGCTATTCATCATTTGGTTCGCGTTCATCGGCGTATTAAAATTGTTTGAGTTTTGAGTGCAGGCAACCATCAAAATTACCAGGTTAAGCATTATTATGAGAACCAAAATAACCAGATTTTTCATCTTAAAATTTCCCCTTCATTTTCATTTTTTGTCCGAATTATCAGCTTTAGAAGTTTCAAAGTTCCAATCCGTCAGTGTTTTTTGCCCGCAAAGATCATCCAACCAAGTAGAATGCCGAGCCCGAGCGTAAGTAAAGAAGGAATCCACATCCAACCAAACCCGCCGTTCCATCCCGGTCGCATCATTCCGCCATTCATCATTGCCCCCAACATGCTCAGCCCGCCAAAGATCACAAAAAGGACGACCACTACCACAAAGGCGGTAACCAGCGGCTTGTTATTCCATTCGTTCCCGACTTCAGTTTGCAAAGCAATAAACTGTGTCGGATTCGTATCAAATTTTTCCTGACAGGCAGCCGCGCAAAAATAAGAGGTTTGTCCCTTATATACGGATTTTCCGGCAGCCTTTGATTCTTCGATTTGCATTCCGCAGACCGGATCTTTTTGCATTTTCATAAAATACCCCCCTGGTTTAGGTGAACTCGATAAATGTTAGCCAAAGCCTAAAAACATCTGCCCATAAAAGTCATCAAATATCCGAAAAATTTATCTCAAAATTAAAGAGATTTTTCGTGTTTCGAGTGCGTTTTGTGGGCTAATTTCTGCTTTCCTCCAATAACCAGCAAATTGGGTTATTTAGAATAAACGGCTACTCAGGCTTTTTTGTCTGGATTTCCAAAACTTCCAGCGCCATTGCAGTCCGACCGGCTTCGTAGTCCGGTAACTCCCAAACAAAACTTCGACTCGAAACTGTGAATAATAGAGCAAAAAGCGAATTATTTTCATCTGAACCCCTCTTTATTCCGACGCACCAAAATACAGCTTACAAATTTAGAGTCCCTCAAAACTCTCAACTTAGCGGCGAAAACGTTGTCCGGTGGCGAGCCGATAGATCACTAACACGACAATCGCCCCAATGATTGATGAAAAGAAACTGGGGAGACTGTTGCCGATATTGTCAAACGAACTGACCATCGGATACCCGAAAAAATATTTGCCCATAAATCCACCGACGACCGCTCCCAGGATTCCGAGAATCGTGGTCAAAATAACGCCGCCGCCGTCAGCCCCCGGCAGAATCATCTTTGCCAGGTAGCCTGCTAAAAATCCTAAAACTAACCAAATAAGTAATGAAATCATTTTTTTAACTCCTTTTTTTATGAACTATGAAAGCCTTCGATAAGATTGCCGTTGATATCTGGAATTCCAATGTTTCCAACGCCAGTTTAAACCCAACGGATGGACCGTCTGATGAATACCCAGCCAAACACTCAATTGCAGTTTGCAGTAATAACCCGAAAATAAAATCGCTCTCATAAAAAAACCCCTCCCTTCTAAAAACTTCCAATATCAAACCGACACTTTGAAAATGAAGGATAGTTATCGTAACTATTGAAAACCATCCCCCCCGACAGTGGTATTGCTACCTCAAGACAATAGTCAGGAAAGGAGCTGACTATTGTTAAATAAGCCTTTGTCAAATATTAATCTAAAAGGCGCGGGCGCATTTTGGATTAGAGCTTGAGAGGTGAATCAAATTTCACTCTGCTGATTTAGGCTTAAAATAAATATACTTAATCGAAAAATGTTTGTATGTGCGTTGGCAAACAAATAGAATTCTTTTATTGGTTTGCCGGATTAAACAGTTGTTTTCCGATGCACAAAGATTCTCAATAAACCGTTGATTGCCAGATGCAATAACAGATACACGACCATGGCCACAATTATCGGTAAAACCAGAGTAAAACCTCCTTCGGCCGATAAACTCGGGACAATTCCCTTGAAGGGGGAATAAAATGGATCAGTAATAGTTTTGATTAACCGGACAAATTCGGAACTATTATTCGCCGCAAATAACGCCAGCATCAGGCGAATCGCCAAAAATCCATAAATTAGAAAAAAAACGTAATCCACAATTTGCGAAACTCGCGCCAAAAATCTCCCGCGTGAAACATCGCCCTGGGTCTCAATTACGTCATTAACAGCTGTTTGCCTTAAATTTCCGGCCAAATTATCAATACTTTGCGCTTCGGTGACGCTTCGATGCTGAGCTTCTGAGGTAATTTCTCCGCCAACTTTTGCTTTTACCTCTGATTTAAGAGCTTCATAATTTGCGGCTCTTTGCGCCTCATCCTGGGCTAATTTGTTGTCTAACATAAGTATTACTCCACTTTTATTTTTGATTCAGTTTCTTCATTTCCTGATAACGTTTCAGTTGGTCAGAGACGCCCGGCAAAATTACGCCCATCAGCATTTCCGCCGGTTTGAAGTCCACCCTGAATTTTTCGTAAAATTTTGTTGGTGACTCGTTGACCGTCTCGCCGGTCATTTCGGTCGGGGATTGATCAACACCTTCTCTATCTGAAATTGATTTCTGCATCGCCGGAGCTAAAGTTTTGGTGGTAATTTGCTCACTTTTCATTTCTTCATTTTTTTCCATTGATAGCTTTGCCTCCGCTTAACTCAGCATTTTTGCCGTTAAATTTGAGGTAAAAAAATCGCTCCCTCTAAATTCTTGACCACGACATATTTTTTCAGCTGCTGATTTAGGCTTAAAATAAATTTATCCAATCTGAAAAAATTCGTCTGTGCGCTACCACGCATATCGAATCATAAGCATTTGGTTTGTGTCCCGGCGCACATAAGAGTTTCTTATGCTATACTTCAGTATATTTTGTTAGGATTTTACTATTTTAAATTGTTGGGGAGGATTGGAGGATGAAAATTAAGCACACAGACACTGCGCTCATGAATCACCTGCTAGCCGCTCTACCAGACAATGAGTTTGCGCAATTGGCACCTCACTTAGAGCCGGTTTCACTCACTCTGGGCGAAGTGATTTATGAATCGGGTGAGCAACTGGAATACGTCTTTTTTCCGACTACGGCTATTATTTCACTCCTTTACATTATGGAAAATGGTTCAACGGCTGAAATCGGAATGGCGGGAAATGATGGATTAGTCGGAATCGCGCTCTTTATGGGCGGCAGCACGACGCCGAATCGGGCAGTCGTCCAAAGTGCGGGCAATGCTTTTAAAATACGTGCCAAGGCTTTGCGGTTTGAGTTTCATCTGAGCGGAGAATTTCAGAATATTTTGTTGCGCTACACCCAATTTTTAATGACTCAGATTTCGCAAACTGC
>JANOEF010000065.1:0-8596 GCA_031413075.1 Acidobacteriota bacterium
GAATTGGCATTTGGCAAGCGACCCCAGGAATTTGTCAAAACAGCAGTTGAAATGGTTGAGGACCTCTTGCCGCCAAAATTCGGGAAACTTTGGGGTTATCGAAAGATGGCTTTTGATGCTTTGAAACTTGGGACAAAACAGGTCAGAAAGGCACCCATTTTAGAGGCCTCGCAACAAGAAATTGACCTCGAAAAACTCCCCTTTTTACAACTTTGGGACGAGGACGGGGGGCATTTCGTGACCTTGCCGCTGGTTTATACCGAAAGCCCGATTAATGGTAAGCATAATCTCGGAATGTATCGGATTCAGCGGTATGACAAAACGACGACCGGGATTCATTGGCAGATTCACAAAGGCGGCGGATTTCACTATCACGAAGCCGAAAAACTCAATCAACCATTGCCGGTCACGATTTTTTTAGGCGGCCCGCCGGCAATGATTCTATCGGCTATCGCTCCACTGCCCGAAGACGTTCCCGAATTAATGCTAGCCTCGCTACTGGCAGGAAACAAGATTGAAATGGCGCGCAATCCAGATTCCAAAGGACACCGTTTAATTGCCGAAGCAGAATTTGCAATTTGCGGAAAAGTTGCGCCATACACCAGAAAGCCTGAAGGCCCTTTCGGGGATCATTATGGCTATTATTCGCTGGTGCACGATTATCCGGTCTTCGAGGCTCAGGCTATTTACCATCGAAAGGATGCGATCTATCCGGCTACGGTCGTGGGCAAACCGCGCCAGGAAGATTTTTATATCGGGGATTATTTGCAAGCCCTCTTGTCACCGCTCTTTCCGCTGGTGATGCCGGCGGTCAAAGATCTGTGGAGCTATGGCGAAACAGGTTTTCACTCATTGGCGGCCGCGGTTGTTAAAGAACGCTATTCGCGCGAAGCCCTCGGCGCAGGTTTTCGCATCTTAGGCGAGGGACAATTATCGCTCACTAAATTTTTATTATTAACCGATAAACCTCAGGATCTGAAAGATTTCAAAAGTCTTTTTGAACATATTCTGGCGAGAGTCAATTGGGAAAGTGATTTCTTTATTTTTGACCGAACCTCTTTCGACACTTTGGACTACGCTTCGGGAAAAATTAACCATGGTTCAAAAGCGATGCTGGTTGGGGTCGGCGAGCCGATTCGCGAATTAAAGCACGAATTTACGGGAGCCCTGCCGGTTGGAATAAATGCGGCCAAGGTCTTTTGCGGGGGTTGCCTGGTGTTAGCCGGGACTGAGTATGAAAAAGACAAAACTCTGGCCGAGCGAGTAGCCAAGCTTAATAATTTCAATGAGTTTGAGGTAGTGGTACTGCACGATAGCATTTCATTTGCCGATTCTCCTGATAAATTCCTGTGGGCGACCTGGACGCGGTTTAATCCGTCAACAGATATTTATGCCAAAGAGATGGCGGTCAAAAATAATCACATTTCCTACCATTCTCCGGTGGTCATAGATGCCCGAATGAAGCCCTGGTATCCGAAAGAAGTTGAACCGCGTGAAGATATTGTAAAACTGGTAGATTCCCGCTGGCGGGAACTGTTCCCAATTAAAAATAATGTTTAAAAAGTGGTGGAAAAAAGCAATTTCGGCTGCTTTTATTTTTGGATCTATTTTGTTTGTTTACACGGGTTGGATTGAGCCGAATCGGCTGGTGGTGAACTCTACAAATATCAGTCTCAGACATTGGGATCAATCGCTCAATGGATTGAAGGTGGTGGCCATCTCGGATATTCATGGCGGATCGGATTTCATTGATGAATCCAAAATAAAAATGATTGTCGAAACAATCAATAGCCAAAACCCGGACCTCATAGTTTTGCTCGGAGATTTTGTTTCCCAAACACACGATGATGGAAACACAACCGTCAAAAATCAAAATTTGAAAATGCCGATGAGGGTTATTGCTCAAAGTTTGAAAGGACTACAAGCAAAATACGGGGTGTTTGCAGTTATTGGCAATCATGATTGGTGGTATGATGAAAAAGATTGTCGCGCCGAATTAGAAAATGTAGGATTTACAGTGTTGGAAAACGAATCCAAGTCTATTGAAGTAAAGGGGAAAACGGTGACAATTTTGGGCATCGAAGATTTCTGGAAACGCCGAACTGTCAAAATAGACGAAATTTTGGCAAAACTACACAATCGAGAAAATATTATCGGAATTACTCATAACCCGGATAGCTTTGATCAAACAACGGAGGCCCTCGCGATTTTGATTGCCGGGCATACACACGGCGGCCAGGTTAACTTTCCGATTCTTGGCGCCCCGATTGTTCCTTCAAAAAAAGAATTTACTAAAGGTCATATTAGCAGAGATGGTAAAAATTTGTTTGTGACCACCGGAATCGGAACTTCAGGTTTAGGACTCAGGTTCAGGGTTCCTCCTGAAATAGCAGTCTTAACTTTTAATAGCCAGGAATAAAAAATTGAAGATGTAAGCAAAGTCTAAATTGTTTTTTAACGTTTTAGTCGTGACCAATCCGACCCCTTTTTTTCCGGATCACCGTGAGCTAAAATGAAAATACCTCGAAAAAAAATCATTTACAAAATCTTAATTTTATTGATTCCGGTCGCGTGTGTAGGATTTTGGGCCTTGCTCATTGAGCCAAGCCGTTTAGTGGTTAAAAGTTATAAATTAGAACTAAAAAAATGGTCACCTCATCTGAATGGTTTCAAAATAGTCGCCTTGGCTGATATTCATGGGGGAGCAAATTTCATAACCGAAGCCAAAATCAGAGAAATTGTAAACCTTACAAATGAACAAAATCCTGATCTCATAGTTTTATTGGGTGATTATACTTCCAGACAAACTTTTGATCGCACCAAGTTAAAAATGCCGCTGGAAACAGTATTTAATAACTTACAAGGGTTGAAGGCAAAATTTGGTGTATTTGCGATCATCGGAAATCACGATAATGAAGTCGGTAATGAAAAAGTAAGAAATGAACTTGAAGGGTTAGGGTATCAAGTTCTCGAAAACGAAGCAGTTACGGTTGGCGACCAGAGTGAAACAATTCGGTTGGTCGGAACGATTGATGCCCTGAAAATAGGTAATTGGGGTGATTACTCTGAAGATGTCAAAAGAGCCATTGAACAATTGCCAGTTTCTGACGGTCAGGTAATTGTCCTCAGTCATAACCCGGACGCTATTCTGAGTTTGACTGGAGAACTTTCAATATCGCCAGATTTTTCCCTTTTTATCGGTGGGCATACACACGGCGGGCAATGCCGTTTTCCTATTATTGGAGCGCCATTTGTCCCAACTATGCTGGGACAAAAATATGCTGCCGGACATATCCGCGACCAGGGGATTGACGTGTTTATCTCAAGCGGAATCGGAACCAGTAACTTCCCGGTTCGTTTCGGTGTTCCGCCTGAGATTTCGGTTTTGGAACTGTATCAGGAAAATCAATAAATTAAACCTCAAGAATTTCCTGGTAAAGCTTGATAACTTCTTCAATATTTCGCGAGTCGCTGTGAGGCGGAGTTTTATTTTTTTCTGGTTTTGTTGCTAAATAAAGAATCATTTCCGACAATGCTTGAGAATTTTGAATTGGGATCAGATGAACTCCTTCGGGACGCATTTGGTTGTCGGTGGTGATGACCGGCGTTTCTAAATGTAAGGCCTCGCGAACTGAAATTGCATCCCCGTCAAATTTGGTTGTCCGGATCAGTATGTCACATTCATTTATCAAATGAAGGGTGATTTTATGTTCGACATTTCCGGCCAAATATATTTTATGAGCATAACTTTTATTGGCAATAGCAGCTTTTATTTCACTCTCCAAACTTCCCGAACCAACAATCATCAGACCAGCCTCTGGTAATTTTTCCAAAACACGTTCCAAAGAATCAATTTGCAAAAAGAGGTCGTATTCATCCTCCAATAAACTGACACTCAACAAAAATGGATGTTGGTTTTTGGCAAATGTTTTAAATGATGGTGGAATTTCAACTGATGGGTCGGGATTTTGCAGAGCAAAAGGCAAAATCAAACGCAAACGCTTTTTATCAACCCCAAATTTTTCAAACATCTTGACCATCAAAGTATTAACCGAAATTATCCGTTTGAATCTACGAAAAACAAAGCCGGCAAGCGAGTACTTTCTGGCAGTTTTAGATTTTTCTGAGGCATAACCACCTGAATGAAGCGTGAAAACACTTCGCTGCCATCCAAAATAACTACAAACCAGCAGAAACGCCAATACTCGTCTCGGCAGCTCGCCGCCGACGTGAACATGCAAAATATCAAATTTTAAACGACTCAGTAATTTTATTAATTGAAACGGATTTTGCGGATGATACACATCGGGTTCAGCAACTATTTTGGGGCTTTTTGAAGTGGCAATAACCGAACACTGATGTCCATTTTTTACCAATTGCTCCCGAATCGCTAAAATATTGCGACAAACTCCGCCTTCGGGTGGGGGATAAGGTCCTAATTGAACAATATGCATTCTTTTTGTCGGGAAAAATTGATTGTCGGCTTTGATTAAAAAAACCGGATGAGGTTTAACCATCATACAGCAGACAGGCCAAAATCATCAAATTAGAGTAAAATCAAATTTGAGGATTTCTCAAAAAACAAAATTTAGGTAAAATCTAAGACAGATATGACTGAAGAAAAAATTGTGACGATATTTGGCGGTTCAAAATGCGCCGAAGGTTTTCCTGAATATGAACAGGCCCGGAGAATCGGCCAAATTCTGGCCGAACAAGGCTTTACTATTTGTACGGGTGGTTATTTGGGAGTGATGGAAGCGGCTTCTCGGGGAGCGCGTGAACGGGGCGGGAGAGTTTTGGGCATTGTCATGAATCAATTCAAAGCTGAACCTAATCGGTTTTTGACCGATAAAGTTGCAACAAATCACTTTTATGACAGGTTGCAGGGGTTAATCCAGCGTTCGGTGGGTTTTATCGCCCTCAAAGGCGGGATGGGAACCGTCACCGAAATTTCTTTGGTCTGGAACAAACTGATGACTGGCGTTATTGATCCAAGGCCGTTGGTTTTGCTCGGTGATTGTTGGAAACCGGTGGTCAAGGCCTGGAAAGAAAATTTAGTGGTTGGTCAACACGAACTATCACTATTAAATTTTGCAGATACGGCGGAGGACGCCTGTCGGCTGGTAGTCGAGCGGTCAAAGGAAGTAATCATATGAATTGTCAGAAATGCAATTCACCTTTATTGCCGCAATCCAGGTTTTGTGGTTCGTGCGGGTTAACTTTACAAACACCTCCGATTCAAACTCCGCTTCCTCAGCAGAATCACAGCCTTATTCACAACAAACACCACCACAGCAATCGCAGCCACCACCTCCGGCGCAGCCCTTTCAACCTCAACCCCCAAATTACGGACAAAAATCCGGGGGAGCCTTTCATTTCGATTCTGACGGCCGGGGACAAGGGCGCGGTTACACCTGGGAAATTCAACATCCTGGTTCATTTGCTTTGGCTGTCATAAATCTTCAAGCCGAACAGATTATTTCCGCCGAAGCCGGAGCCATGGTTTCGATGTCATCAAATATTGAACTTTATTCAGAAATGAAAGGAGGCATCTTTGGGGCTTTAAAAAGGGCGGTTGGCGGCGAATCTGCTTTTGTTTCGACTTTTACCGCCTGCGGCGGTGCCGGTAAAGTTACTTTTGCCCCCGGAATGCCGGGGGATATTGCCGGCATTGAGATGCACGGCCAAACCTTTATGGTGCAGTCAAGTTCGTATTTGGCGGGGGATACGAATCTGCAGGTTGACACAAAATTCGGCGGAGCCAAATCGTTTTTCGGCGGCGAAGGTTTATTTGTCCTGCAAGTGACCGGTTCGGGGCTTTTACTGGTCTCATCGTTTGGTGCTATTCACCGCAAATCTCTGCGGCCGGGAGAAATGTATGTAGTTGATACCGGGCATTTGGTGGCCTGGGAAGGACATCTGCAATACAACCTTCGGAAAGCGGCGAAGGCCGGCTTTTTTCGCAGTATGTTGAGCGGCGAAGGATTGGTGGCCGAATTTCAGGGGCCAGGTGAGATTTTGATCCAAACCCGTAATCTGGCTGCCTTTGCCGGATTGCTTAAACCGTTTTTTCCCAATCAAAGCGGAAGTAGCGGTGGCGGTTTTAATTTTGGATCATAGCAAAATGTAGTGGCAGTAGCAGTAGCAGTGGCAGGGAAAGAATTAGAAAGTAGCAGCATATAAACTCCAAACTCTGAACTCCAAACTCCATACTGCCCTTGTCGCACGGCTCCTGCCAATTGAATAAACTCTCGCCAAACTCAATCGAAATGTTGTAAAATAGTTACTGCCAGTCTATTGGTAATCTTTCACTTACCTTTTTCTCTAAAATTTTCTATGTGTGGAATCAACGGAATCGCTTATTCTAGTCGGTCAAATCGTTTAATTGACGAAGCAGTATTATGTAAAATGCGCGATGTTCAATTTCATCGCGGTCCCGATGACGGCGGAATTTTTATCGACGGTCAAATCGGTCTCGGCCATCGGCGTTTGTCAATTGTGGATGTTTCGGGCGGTCATCAACCGATGTTTAATGAAGACAGATCGCTGGTAATTATCTACAACGGCGAGGTTTATAATCATGCAGATTACCGCGATGAGTTAGTAAACAAAGGCTACAAATTTCAAAATCATTCTGATACCGAAACCATCATTCACCTGTACGAAGAATACGGAGAAAAATGTGTCGAAAAATTGCGTGGCATGTTCGCTTTTGCCATTTGGAATCGCAATAATAAAGAACTTTTTATAGCCCGTGATCGCTTAGGGGTCAAACCTCTTTATTATGTTCACGATAAACAAGGAAATTTGTTTTTCGGCTCGGAAATAAAAACTCTTTTAGAAGCTTCGGCCGTCAAACCGCAACTTAATTACAATGCCTTACCGGATCAATTTGCAAACCACGGAACAAGCCACGACGAGACTTTATTTGTTGGAATCAAAAGGCTTTTGCCCGGTCACACTTTGAGTTGGAAAGACGGTAAACTGGAAATCCGAAAATATTGGGATATAAGTTTTGAACCGAAACACGAACCTCGTAGTGACGGTGAATTTATCGAAGAATGGCGCGAACTGTTTAAACATTCAGTCAAACTTCGTTTAATGGCAGATGTTCCGCTCGGTATGTTTTTGTCGGGCGGAATTGATTCTTCGGCGATTGCCGCCGTGATGTCAACCATGGTAGATGAGCCGATCAAGACTTTTTCGGTCGGTTTCGCCGAACGTGAGGCAAATGAATTTGAATTTGCTCGGATTGTATCAAGAGCATTCAAAACCGACCATTACGAAATCACCATCACCCCTCAACAATTCTTTGCCGAATTGCCAAATCTGGTTTGGCATGAAGATGAGCCGCTCGGTTTTGATTCGTCAATACCACTCTATTTTGTCTCGAAACTCGCTCAGGAACACGTTAAGGTTGTACTTACTGGTGAAGGTAGTGATGAAATAATGGCTGGTTACACCGTCTGCGGCACGAAGATCACGACCGCGACGAGGATGAGCTGGATCAAGATCCAGGGGATCGCGCCCATGTAGATGTCGCTCGATTCGACCTTGCGCGGCAGCGACCCGTTCTTGAACAGCGTGTCGGCAATGCCGCGCAGGTAGAAAAGAGCGAAGCCGAACGGGGGATGCATGAAGCTGGTCTGCATGTTCACGCAGATCATCACGCCGAACCAGATCAGGTCGATGCCGAGCTTGTCGGCCACCGGCGCCAGGAACGGGATGATGATGAAGGCAATCTCGAAGAAGTCGAGGAAGAAGGCCAGGAAGAAGATGAAGATGTTTACCGCGATCAGGAAGCCCAGCTGGCCGCCCGGCGCCTGCGCCGATCTCCACCATCTCGATGACGGGGATACGGATCGGCAGTCCGCTCCCCTTGAGGAAGCGATATACGCGCCCGAATTCGAAGCTGCGCGACTCTTCCGGCGCGTAGTCGTCGATGAAGCAGATCTTCGCCGTGGTACCGCCCATGTCGTAGGACAGCGCCCGCGGGATACCACACTGCGCGGCGACTTCGCGCGCCAGTACCGCACCACCGGCCGGACCGGACTCGACCAGGCGTACCGGTTCCTTTGCGCCGAGGGCGAGTGTCGTGATCGCGCCGCCCGAGGTCATCAGGAAGAGCGGGCAGCGCACACCGCGCTCGGCGAGCCGGGCCTGCAAGCGTTGCAGGTAGCCCGACATGATGGGCTGCACGTAGGCATTGGCGCACGCGGTCGAGGTGCGCTCGTACTCGCGCACTTCCGGACAGATCTCCGCCGAGAGCGTGATCCAAAGCTGCGGCCATACGGCGAGCAGAATGTCGCGGATGCGTTGCTCGTGAAGCGGATTGACGTAGCTATGCAGCAGCGACACGGCCACGCTTTGCACGTTCGCCGCGCGCAGCTCCGGCACCAGATTCGCGACCGCCTCGTCGTCGAGCGCTAGACGTATTCGCCCACTCGCGTCGATCCGCTCGGGAACTCCGAAACGCAGTCGCCTCGGTACCAACGGTTCCGGTTTGTCGAGAAAGATGTCGTACTGAGAGAATCGATGTTCCTGCCCGATCTCGACCACGTCGCGAAATCCGGCGGTCGTGATCAACGCCGTGACC
>JANOEF010000066.1:0-9476 GCA_031413075.1 Acidobacteriota bacterium
GGTTGGAAATGTAAGTACAGTAATGTATTTAGTTGACCAATACTAATTGTCCCAAGGCTTGATCATAAAATTTACTTGCCAGCAAAGCAATGTTTTTTGAAATAATTATCTAATTTATTCAGTTATCATTTGAAAATTTTACAGTTTTCCGGTGATTGTATCGGCAGGGTCACACCCGTTCCCATCCCGAACACGGAAGTTAAGACTGCTTGAGCCGATGATACTGCATCTTTCTGATGTGGGAAAGTAGGTAGTCGCCGGATTTATTTTTACAAACAAAAGCCTGTTTAGTTTATAATACTAAACAGGCTTTTTTGGCTTTTTTTATCAAATGAAACTGGCTCATAAAAATTTAGATAAATTCTTTCAGTTCATCTCTTACGGGGTGGCAACAAGCGCGTTAGCAACACTTTTTGTTTCAGGAAGTATCGGGATTTTTAGTGCCTTGTTCTTTTTATTGATTATTTTTTTGGCCTGGGTCTTAGAAGAGACTACATGGCAGATATCTGAAAAAATTGGGGTGGGGATAATCCTCTTGATCGTCCCGCTGGTTTATTTGGATTGGAAATATCAATTGAGTGGTTTTAATTCGCGAGATACTTTTGCGGCCGGAAATTTATCGAGACTGATTCTGATTCTATCATCTATCAAACTTTTACAAAAAAAAGGAAATCGAGATTGGATATTGATTTATCTGATTTCATTTTTTCAGATTCTGCTCTCAGCCGGGGTTGGCATTAGTCCGCTATTTTTAGCCTTTTTATTAATCTATTTATTGTTTGCTTTTAGCTCCATTATTCTGTTTGAAATCAGAAAGACCTCAAGTTCTATCTTTGATAAAAAAGAAAAAAATAATTTCAAAAAATCCGCCACTGATTTGCCGAGTGCTCAGCTCTTGAGATTACCAATCACAGCTTTTAGTATTTTGTTGTTAATTTCAGTCTTAGCCGTTCCTTTGTTTTTTGTTTTTCCCCGGGTTGGCGGAGCCGGTTTCGGAGGGAATCTGGGTGGGCTCACGAATCTGACCGGATTTTCGGATTCAGTTAAGTTAGGCGAAATTGGGAGACTTCAGCAAAATGATGAGATTGTGATGCGGGTCCGGGTTGAAAAAACCGAGGAAGTTAAAAATTTACGTTGGCGCGGGGTGGCTTTAGATAATTTTGAAAATCAAACTTGGCGCAAATCGAGACCTCAATATTATGAGCCAATTGTCAAAAATGAAAGGGATGCATTTCAGTTTGATAGTGTAAAGGAGGCCAATCGATTAGTGACCCAGACAATTTATTTGGAACCAATTGAAACCCCAATCCTGTTCACCCTGTCGCGTCCGATTGCTTTGCAGGGTAATTTTCAAATAATTAGTCGTGATATTGAAGGCTCAATCTCTGCCCCGCGCCCAAATTCAGGCCGGATAAGTTATAAAGTTTACTCAGATAATGTTCTCCCGACCGCGACTGAGTTAAGAAAAGACGGTTTACAATATCCAATAAATTTCACTCGTTATTTGCAGCTGCCTGACAATTTTGATCAGAGAATTAAGCAGTTTACCGAACAGATTATTGAAAAAGCTGGAGCCACTAGCCGGTTTGAAAAGGCGCAGGCGGTTGAAAACTACCTGCAAAGTAATTTTGGATATTCCCTTGAAATGAAAGCCGGCGGAGTTGATCCTTTGGCGGATTTTTTATTCAATGTAAAAGAGGGGCATTGCGAATACTTTGCGTCTGCCTTAGCCATAATGTTAAGAACACAAGGAATTGCGACCCGAGTCGTCAATGGTTTTCAATCGGGGGAATATAATGAAACAGCGGATGTTTTTGTGGTTAGACAAAGAGACGCTCATTCTTGGGTTGAGGTCTATTTTCCCGGTGAAAAGGTTTGGGTTCCGTTTGATGCGACCCCATCATCGGGACAATTTGAACAAGGAACATCGAGCAGTTTGACTTCGAGATTTAACAAAATGCTCGAAGCTCTCGAAACATATTGGATTCAATATGTCGTCAGCTATGATAATACCGAACAGCGCTCATTATTTATAACCATCAAAAATTGGTTGAATGAAATCAAGGCTAATTTAACGGTCTGGATAAATTGGGCACAAGCCAGTTTAGCAACGTGGTGGGATGAGGTTCGCGGGGCCAATGGTTTAGCCGGGAGTTTAACCGCTCTTCTGTGGGGACTCGGATATTTTTTGGCTCTCATTAGCGGATTAGCAGCTTTGATGTGGGCTTTTAGAAAAATAATTAGATTAAAAATCTGGGCAAAGATCAGCGCTGTCTTCACTCGCCGGAAAGAAAACTCGGTCATCGAATTTTATCAGAAAATGCAAAAGGTATTGGCTAAAAAAGGACTTAAACGAGAAGCCTGGCAAACCCCGCTGGAGTTTGCTTTTGCGCTCAAGATGCCGCCGGCGGTCAAAATTACTGAGAAATATCACAGTGTTAGATTTGGCGAGAAAAATTTGAGTCCGGAGGACTCTCGTGAAATTGAAAATTGGCTAAAAGATTTAGAAGATCACGGACACTCGTAATTACTCCACAAAAATAACCCCCCCTGATTGATTTTCAAATCAATCAGGGGGGGCGTGGTAAATTTAATCAAACCTATTTGCTTTCAGGTTTTTCGTCATCCTGACCGGCGTCGTCAGTCTTGGGTTTATCAGTGGAAGTCGTCGGAGCGGCATCACCTTTAACCGTAATTGATCCGGATTTTTTGTCAATCTCCTTGCCACCCTCATCCAATAAAGACACGTCAAACTTAATTTCTCCCGGAACTGACGGGGTGAAGGAATAATGAACCGATCTACTTCCTTCAAAGGCAATTTCTTGCTCAACGGGTGCTCCACCAGCCCGAGCAATTTTAAACTTCACTTTGTGTTTGCCCATTGCGTTTGCCACGTTGACAACTGCAAAGACTTGCTCACCGACATTAAAACTGGTGACCGGGGGATTAGCCGTATCATTTTTTCCAAAAGCAAAACTGCCAATATTTGCAGTTGTAAAACTTGCATTACAAGCCAGTGTGATGAATACAAAAACACAAAGGCCGATTATCGCGTTAATTTTATTTTTCATAAATTTCTCCGTCTGTTAATTTGTTTGGGGAAAAGGAAGTTTAATAAATCAGCGGTTGAAAAGCAAGCGTAAATGAATCAATTATTTTAGCAGATATGTTATTCTAATAGCTTGCAAATTATTATGAAAAAAGTAGGATTTGTCAGTCTTGGATGCCCGAAAAACTTAGTTGACAGCGAAGTGATGATGGGGCAGCTCAAGCAATCAGGATACGAAATAGTGACCGATGCGCAGGAAGCCGAAACTGTCGTGGTTAACACCTGTGGTTTTATCGAATCGGCCAAACAGGAATCAATTGAGGCCATTCTCGAAGCTACCCGATTGAAAACCGAAGGCAAAGCCAAACGAGTAATTATGGCGGGGTGTCTGGTCGAAAGATACCGCGATGATTTGATGAAGGAATTGCCGGAAGTAGATGCTTTTATCGGCACCAATGAACTCCACCGGATTTTGGAAGTGACGGACGAAAACATCAATCCGCGGGAACTTCCGCTTCTGCAGATTGGCAATAAAACCGCGACCTATCTTTACGATTTTGACACTCCAAGGTATCGCGCGACCGATTCTTACACCGCTTTTATCAAGATTGCCGAAGGCTGCGACCGACCCTGTGCGTTTTGTTCGATTCCGCAAATGCGCGGCAGTTTTCGTTCCCGCCGTTTTGGTTCGATATTGAAAGAAGCTGAAGACCTGGCGAAACAAGGGGTTAAAGAAATCGTCCTCATTGCCCAGGATTCATCACGATTTGGAGAAGATTTGGGCGAGGTTGACGCCTTGGCAAAATTGATTCGCGCGCTTGGCGAAATTGCCGGATTAGAATGGATTCGGGTCATGTATGCTTTCCCGACCCATATTTCTGATGCTTTTCTGATGGCCCTTGCCGAAACTCCGAAAGCCGTCAAATATCTGGATATGCCGCTCCAACATGCGTCAAGAAATATGTTGAAAGCGATGAAACGGGGTGGGACTCGCGAATCTTTGGAAAAACTTATAACAAGAGTGCGGGAAAAAATTCCTCAGATCACGATTCGGACTACCTTTATTGTTGGGTTTCCAGGCGAAACTGAAGCTGATTTCGATGAATTGATGTCTTTTGTTAAACATTGTGAGTTTGATAATGTTGGAGTTTTTACTTACTCTGACGAAGAAGGCACTCCGGCTTTTGACCTTCAGCCGAAGGTTGACGTCAAAACCATGAAATCCCGCCGCGCCCGTTTGATGAAAGAACAGGCTAAAATCTCAAGACGAAAGAATAAAGCCAAAGTCGGCAAAACTTTCCCCGTCCTTTTTGAAGGCTTATCGCAGGAATCCGATCTCTTGTTCCAGGGTCGTTTGGCGGGACAGGCTCAAGAGATTGATGGTTATATTCTAATCAACGATATGCCGGAGAATTTTGAACCGAAGATTGGTGAAATCTACAATGTCCAGATTATTGAGGCTCATGAATACGATTTGATCGGGGCGATTGTGTAATTTGCCGCAGGTTTTGAAAGTTCGCCGGGTCTCGAGTTCAAAAGGACTTAAAACGAAAGATTTCTAAGCTCAATCCTGATTGAACCACATTCCAACTGTTGTCATCGCCACAGCACCGGCACCAAAGCCCCATCCGTTGCAGGCCTGACTTTTAAAATAAGCACTAAAAACGCCAGTGGCCGCCGTGATATACATTGCCGTATATCCATAGACAGGTGCCACCCCGGCCATTGATAATCGGCCGATGGTGTGGTGAAGATCACTCATACTAAAAGCTTCTTCAACCTCAATCGGGCTAAACGAGGCGAACGATGCCGCGCCGTAGGATGTCACCTTAAAAAGTTTTTCGAGGGCCGGAGCATTCTTTATTAACTTCAAACTTTTGCCGATTTTTCCCAAGTCGGCACCTCCGCCGGCTCCCAAACCGACGAATCGGCAACCCATTGAGACATCGGCGCTCTTACTTTGGAAAATAAAAATGAACCAACCGCCGGCCACTCCGGTTCCGCCGGCCAAACATCCAATTCCGGCAACTTCCCAGTCACTAGCTTTTGTTGTGTAACTCATTTATTTTTTACACTCCTTTCAATTCTGATGTTTTTTGAAGGCATTGCTTTTAGGTATTTACAAATTGTAAAAGTCACCAAAAGCAATAACCGCGATAGCAAAAGTTTGAGAACAATGGTTATCGCCTACCATGAAGTTTGAAGGTTACTTATACTCTTTAAACAGTTTGCAGTCAATAAAAATCTAAAATTAATAAAAGGATAGAATAATCTGAAGAATGATTTAGATGATGAGTGGGACTCCTTGGAGATCTTTTTTCGAGACTACCTTAGAGATTTTTTCATACAAAGACTGCTCTCGACTCCGTGGTATTGACCGTAATTAGGAATGATCTGATAACCTGATTTTTGATACAAACGAATGGCTTCGGGTTGTTTATAACCCGTTTCTAAAATCGCCGAACGGTAGCCCTCCTCGATTGCCCAAGATTCTAATTCTCGCAATATTTCAACTGCCATTCCTCTTCCGCGATGTTCCAAGCGCACAAACATCCGTTTGATTTCGGCGGTTTCAGTCTCATAATTTTTGAAAGCTCCGCAACCAATTACCAACTCATTCTCTAAGGCCAAAACAACATTTCGAATTGAATCGAGCTTATTAAATTGCGCAAAAAATTCGTGCTCATCACCATCCCGAATCGCCAATTCTGTATCGAGTAGGCGAACCAGTGTTTGAAATTCAATATTTTCCGAATTTGTTCTGATAATTTTTAACATTTATAAATCAATCACCAGTGGCGGCTGAGTCGGGTTATACGTTTCATCACAATTTGAAGCATTAATAAAATGGACTCCAAAATCCTCGGCCATTCCGTAACCGCAATGAATATGACCGAAAACGTGTAGTTTGAGTTTGCCAAAGGCGGCCAAGGATTCGACGCGTTTTCGCAATTCTTCACATCCGGTATTTTCAACCCAATATTTTCGCGGAACCTGGTCTAAAATTCCATGCGGCGGTCCGTGAGTTATTAAAATGTCAATGTCGTCGGGAATTAGCCGCCATTTTTCGGAGAGTTCCGAGCCACGATTCAAATTAAACGCCCAATCAAAAAATCTTGGTTGCCACGGACTTCCGTAAATTTTCAACCCTTCTACTTCAATAAAAGAATCTTGCAGATAAATTATAGAATCATCCAATATTTGCCGGGCATATAAGCCATTTGTTTCAAAAAGCCAATCGTGATTTCCGGCGACAAATATTTTTATTTTGTGCGGTAAGTTGGCAAACCACTTATTAAAAGCCGATATTTGCTGAAAATTTCCAATTGTCGTCGCATCGCCCGCATGAATTAAAATGTCACCATCCGGAACGGGGATTTGCTCATGACAATTATGGGTATCGGAAAGGCAAACGATTTTCATTTTTTATACACCCGGCTTACAAAGTTACCGCTCATAAATTGAGTTGGTTTGATTTGGCTTTGCAAAACAACGCCCCGGTGATGGCCTTGCAAAAGCATCATGGCGGATTCGCACAACGGGGCGGCGGTTGTAGTTTGAATGGCCCGAAGGGAATGGCCGTTTATTTCTAAGGGCTCGACAAAAAATGCTTTTTCAATCATCCGGCGTCTGCCGCTCGCGTCAAAACCGTCAACCGAAGCGTGAACCAGCACCAAATCATCTTCGACCGAGGGGATTGCTTCGAGCATCACGTCCTGCAGCACATTGGGTAGATTCTCATCTTTCGCCAATTTTTTGATTTGTCTCTCAACCCAATCATAATGACCGACATATCGTAAGGTCTTATAATCGAGGGCCCTGGCTTTTCCGGAGAAAAAATCGGGTAAATCGGCTGCTCCGCCCGAGGTCAGATCAGCTTCGTAAGTTCGAGCCCCGATCACGATGGTTTCGCGGGATGAAAGGGCGGGTCTTTCGATAATTTTATAATTACGCAGGACTCTCGAATTTTTGACATATTCGGTTGCGACTCCAATCGGTGACCAGGTAAAACCGTAAAAATGAGGTTGATGGGCATGAGCGGTCAGGGCGCCGACTTTCATCCCGATTCGCTCAACTTTTTCATTGTGGTGTTTTTCGACAAACTGTTGATAAAGCGACATGGCCAGCACATTGATAAAACCTGGAGCCAGCCCTGTTTGCAGGACAAACCCCGTTTCTGCGTTTTCGGCAAGCGCCATAATCTGATCAGTTTCGGCCACATATTCAGTCAGATTGGCGTAGTGCATCTTAAAATCTTTGGCAAACTGAGCCATTTTTGGAGCCTGTGAGCCGGGAGAACAATCCAGCAAAACGTCACATTTTTCAAAAGCGTTTTTCATAGCATCATTTAAGCTCTCTTTGGTCATCAGAATATTTTCAACTTTTGATGATTTGGCGGAGTTTTGCAAAACAAAACTTTTGGCTCGATTAAGGTTTTCTTGGTCTATGTCTCCGAGATAAATCTCAATCTCAAAATCAGACCATTCACGCAAAAGAATTGCAGCGGCTTCACCGATTCCGCCGGAACCGGCGATAAATATTTTTTTTGGCATAGAGTTGGTTATGAAAAAGGGGTTAAAAATAAATAAATTAGGAAATTATTCTAACTCTATTCAAAATGCCGCGTCAAAAGCCTTACCATATTTGATCGAGCTAAATTAATTCAATTAATATTTGTTCGGAAATAAGAATGAGATAGTGGAGTGGCCAAAATTTTAGGTTTTACTTGGTTGACGCTTATTTTAGTAAATACCAAAAATCGCGTATAATAGTTTGGAGTTTGCAGTATGTAAAACTTTCGAGGAAAGCATAAGTGAAAATTTGTCCAACTTGTCGCCAAACCTATACCGATGCGTCTCTGAATTTTTGTCTGGCGGACGGCTCGGTATTGAGTCCGTTAAATCAGGATAATCAAAGTTCGCCGACACTTTTTATGGGGCCAGCCCCGACTACCATTCAGACTCAACCAATTCAGACTAATCCTCAACAGAATTGGGGAACACCGGCTACAGTTTCACCTGTCCGACCGCAAAAAAAGTCTAAAGCCTGGATTTGGGTAGTTGGAGTATTAGCTGGAATTTTGTTGCTGTTCGCTCTCGGGATTGTTGGAGTCGTGGCCTTGGTCGCCACCACTAATTTGGATAATAACCCGAATAGCAAACCAACTCCGCCCCCCGAAAAGAAAAATAATGCAACTTTATCCGATGACTTTTCGAACGCAAATTGGTTAAAGGCCAATAACAATAACGGAAATTCGGAATATCGGAACGGCGAGTTTTTTGTTAATTCGAAACAAATTGGATATCTCTATGTTTTGGTGTCAGCCGACAAAGCATTTAAGACGTGGAATTCAACCACTACTTTGACAGTCAGAAATGTCAACGGAACGCCAACAAATTTGGGTTACGGGTTGGCAGTTCATAACAATCCGGCAGTTGCCCTCGACCAGGATTATGCTTTTTTGATTGACTCAACCAAACAATCTTATCGAATTGTTCAGCACCAGGCTAAGAAAGAGAAGGTTTTAGTGAATTGGATAAAATTTCCCGCGATTCGGAGCGGAACTCAAACCAACGAAATTCAGGTGCGCGACGAGAACGGCAAAATGTCAATGTTTATCAATGGTCAATTTGCGAATACGATAACCGATTCAGTTAATTTTAAGGATGGAGTGGTCGGGGTGTATGCCAGTGATGCGATCCCGATTGCTTTTTCCAATCTGCAATTAAGCAAATAAAACAGTAACCCCTTTATTTATGAAATCTTGTCCGAGCTGTCAAAAAAAATATGCCGATCATGAATTAAACTTTTGTTTAGACTGTGGCGGGACTTTGATTCATGCTGAAGATCCATTGCCTCCGACTGTTATGCTAAAGTCACCCCGGGAAACGGATCCAAATTGGCATGAACAAAAAACGGCTCAATTTCAACAATTTGGCAATCAGACGGATAAAAACGACCCTTTTAAGCAAGCCGGCAATATGGGTTGGACGCCGCCCCCGGCACCAATTCAGGGTTGGCAAAATCAACCGCTTGGAGCAAATACTCCGTTTCAGCCCCCGATGGTCGGAATGGTCGGACAGGATCAAACGCTGCCGATTATTTCATTAGTCTTAGGCATCATCGCCATTTCGATGTTTTGCTGTTATGGTTTTGGCCTTCCGCTCGGGATTGGGGCCTTGATTACCGGATATTTAGGAATGAATAATGCCAGTAATAATCCAAACCGATACGGCGGTCACGGGTTGGCAATTGCAGGATTAGTGACCGGCGGGCTCGGAACTTTGATTGCTCTGTTTTGGATTTTATTATTTGTTTTTGCGGCTTTATCAAAATAAATGCAAGTATCTCTGCGGGTGATTGCAGGTCCGCATACCGGACGTGTTTACACCTTTAATCAACACGACACTTTTCTGATCGGACGTTC
>JANOEF010000067.1:0-2925 GCA_031413075.1 Acidobacteriota bacterium
TCTTTAAATTCCTCCTAGTTTTAGTCGCCCACGAATGATAACAACGCCATTGAACGGGCACGTTTGATGGCTTTAGCCAGACGACGCTGGTCTTTAGCCGAAATTTGTGAAATGCGGCGCGGCATAATTTTTCCCCGCTCAGGCACGAATTTTCTCAAATAATCGGTATCTTTCCAATCAATATAGGGCGGAATTCTCTCGCGTTGACGACGACGCTGAAAACGTCTCGGTCCTTTGTCAAACTTTTGTACTTCGGTTAAATCAACATCTGTCATTTGTATATCTTTATCTGCGTCCATATTTTCTCCTCTATTAACCTTCCTGGACCTCGGTTGAAATTGCGTCAACTTTTTCTTCTGTTTTGAAACCGCCGTTACGACGAGTGATCCGTCTTTCACGTTTAGCTATGATTTTATCGGCCGCTTTGCGTTCTTCATCAACCCGGACAGTAATGAATCGAATAATCAAATCATTGACCCGCATCCGGCGTTCAAGTTCAGCTATTTCTTTGCCTGACCCTTCGATTTCAAAAAGAACATAATGTCCCTCTCTCATTCGTTTGATTTCATAGGCCAGTTTGCGTTTTCCCATGTCTTCAAATTTGACGATGGTACCACCTTCGGTTTCGATAACTTTCGTTATACCTTCATTAAGTTTTGCAATCTCATCAGCAGCCGTTTCCGGCTTGATGATATACATCAATTCATATACTCTATTTGCCATTTTCCTCCTTTTGGCTTTCGAGCCTCGTTTAATAACGAAGCAAGAAGGGCTTTCTATTTTGGGTTTGTGATTTTGGGTTTCGGATTTTCTACCTCCGCCACGCTCATTTCACCATCCTCAATTAAATTCTGCCATGGACTTTTCAACTCCGTCACGAATGACTGAGCGAATCGCTGCGGCACTTGTTTCTAAAACTCTTTTGACATTTTCAAAATCTGCTTTTGAAAACCTTTCTAAAACAAAATTTTTGGTATCTCCGATCGGATGATCCGGCTGAATACCAATTCTCACACGAATAAATTCCTGGGTGTGCAAACAGTTGATGATTGACTTCAGTCCGTTATGCCCACCACCCGAGCCTTTTGGTCGAATCCGGATTTTTCCCAGGGGGAGGGCTAAATCATCGGTGACGACAATAATTTTGGCATCCTCTCGTTTTGCCAACAGCCCGGCAACTGATTCCCCGCTTAAATTCATAAAGGTTTGCGGTTTTACCAATTCGACTATTTCATTTTCAAGCTGAGCTCGCCCGACCAGGGCCCGACACTCTTCGCGTTTAACTATGGTATTGGTTTGAGCCGCCAATAAATCAATCAGCATAAAGCCTAGATTATGACGGGTTTCGGCATATCTCTCGGTTGGATTGCCGAGTCCTACGATCAACCAGCTCACAGTTTATACTTTTTCAGCTTCCGCTTCTTTTTCAGCATCTAAATCGGCTTTGGCCGCCACCGCCGCGTCAAGCGCAGCTTGTTCGGCTTCAGCTGCATCCGAAGCAGTTTTGGCATTGAAAACCTTTTCATCGGCGGCTGAAATTCTCAGTAAATCCGCGTGCATGAGACGTCCTTTGAGCGGATCAATTTGACGATCCTGGAACATCACGTTGCTGATCCCGGCTCCCTCGATATCAATCGTGAAAACGGTCCGACCGGCTGATTTGGTCCGTAATACGGCGGCTAAATCGCTCAAATTTGCCGAAACCGAAACCGTCTCACCGCCTCCGCCATAAACGATCGCCGGAACTTTTCCTTCCATCCGCAAACGGCGGGCAAAACCTTTTCCGCTGTTTTCCCTTTTTTCTGCTTTAACTACAATTTTTTCAGACATAATTTTTTCGTCCCTTTATCAGATAAACAAAGATGAAACACTGGTTTCATCATGAATAGACTTAATGGCTCTGGCCAGCATTTTCGCTACGCTCAGAACTACGATTCGACCTTCAGCTTGAAGTTCTTTTCCGACCTCGCTCAAAGGAATGGTGTTGGTGATGACAACTTTTTCCAAGTAAGATCCTTTGATATTTTCAATCGCTTTTCCCGACAAAACAGCGTGTGTAAAAGCCGCCATGACACTTCTCGCACCGGCTTTGTGTAACGCTTCGGCAACTTTACAAATCGTGCCGCCGGTATCGCACATATCGTCAATGATCAGACAATTTTTGTCCCGAACATCGCCGACAATGTTCATCACCTCGGCGACATTGGCTTTTTCGCGGCGTTTATCACAGAGCGCGAGGCCGGCATTTAACCGTTTAGCATACGCCCGGGCTCGTTCGGCGCCGCCTGTATCAGGAGCCACGACAATTAAATTTTCAATCAGATTCTCTTGAAAATAATTGACCACGACCGGCGCGGCATAAAGATGATCAACCGGAATATCAAAAAACCCCTGAATCTGAGCCGCGTGCAAATCAATAGTCAAAATTCGTTCAGCCCCGGCCGTGGTAATTAAATTAGCCACCAATTTAGCCGCAATCGGAACTCGCGGACGATCTTTTTTATCCGAACGAGCATAACCGAAATATGGAATCACGGCCGTCACTCTTTCAGCCGAGGCCCGGTTAAAGGTATCGAGCATTATCAGGAGTTCCATCAAATGCTTATCACTCGGAGGACAGGTCGGCTGGATGATAAAAACGTCAGCACCGCGAACATTTTCGCCGATTTGAAAATTAAATTCGCCGTCGGAGAATCTTCCGGTGTTTGCAGCCCCTAAATCACAACTGAGATGGGCGCAAATTTCTTCGGCTAATTCCCGATACGCATTGCCCGAAAAGACTTTGATGTTTCCCGTTACACTCATTTTATTTGGCTCAAAAAACAAATTGACGAGCAACCTCAACAAAGTTACCCGTCAATTTCTATGTAAAAAAATAGCTGGGGCGGGAGGACTCGAACCTACGAATGCCGGATCCAAAAACCG
>JANOEF010000068.1:0-6257 GCA_031413075.1 Acidobacteriota bacterium
AGGAATCCAGCGCCTTAACATCGAAAAATAGGTGGCTGACGAAGCTCCTTCAATGCCCAACAGCGATTCGACATTTACCGCCGATTCCGCCCTCAGCAACGCTTTTTTCAAAGTCATCATTTCTTTTGAGTTTGTTTCATCCTGTCGAATGGCAAAATCAATCTGATTTCGGATTTTACCCGAAACAATTGCTTTTACTTGCCGCAAACGAAAGGTTTGGTCTCTCGCCAGATCATATTGTTTAACCCGAATCTCGGCGCTTTTTCTACCGTTTCCCACCAGGCGGCCTTTAAATTTGCCTCCTTGCGAGAGATAAATAACCTCAATATCTTTTTCTAGACAAAATGAAACAACCGGGGTCGAAAGATTGATGTTTCCGACCAGGATGATCTGCCGGATTTGCGTCTCCGGCACATTTTGTAAAATATCCGACCCCTTGCAGATCAAAAATTGACCGCTTCGTTTCTGCACGTTTGAGCCCTGCGTGGTAATGTAAAGTGTTGACATAATTGGATTTTGGATTTTAGATTTTAGATTTTGGATTGATTATTTCTTTCGATTCAGGATTTTGAGTAAATCTCTTAATTTTCGCATTTTTTCAATGCCCGGAATTTTCTGACTTAACCCTGATAAAACACCATCTTCATTTTCCGACTTGTGACCTTCGACTTTTGACGTTTCAAACCTTTGTTTTGCTTTCCCGGCTAAATTACGAATCTGCCGGGCGTATTTTTCGGGAACGGTTTCCGGCGGAGATACTTTTCCATTTTCGCCAAAACGATACCCGAGAAACTCAAATTCTTCGGTCGGGCTGATAATTCGCGTTTTATCCGGATGCAGCGAGAGTTTAACGGATCCGAGCTCTTTCGCCGCAATTGCCAGGGCGTTTTCAGCCTCGGTTTGATTTTTGCAGGCAATCACAAAATCGTCGCAATATCTAATCAAATGCAATCCGTGGGCCGTCAGGGTTTTATCAAAATTGGACAGATAAATATTGGCCAGCAGCGGAGAAATCGGCGAGCCCTGCAAAATTCCTTTCCGGAGCCGGAAATGATTTTTTGCCAAATCATACATTTTAGGAGCAAACATTCCACCGGCTAACACCAAACCGCCGATTCCGAGGGCTTTCATGCCGATCATCCTCGCCAGCAGAGCCCGGTTCGATAACGCATACAAAAGTCCGCTTTCGAGCAATTTTTTCAAGGCCGCACGTTTAACCCCCGATTTAGTTTGCTCCATTTCGGCTTTGATTTTTTGGGAAACATCATCCCCGGCGGGAACGCCAAGCAAATCCTGAACTTCCGGATTGAACTGCAAATATTCGGCTTCGTAAGGCGAAAGACCGAGTTTAGAACTGATAAATTCATCCAGATTTTGGTTAACCGTTTCGCCAAAAGCATCTTGCAGCTCGGCTAGATTCTCCTGAGTTAATTGCCACCAGGTCTTTTCCGATTCGGCATCGGTTCCGCGCAGAATCCCGGATTCCAACCACAGTTCTATCAAACGTAAAACTTTGTCATCTTTGATTTTTCGGCTTAGTTGATTGAGTAAGATTCTAATATCAATCTCAGCAAAATAGTTTTGAATGTCGGATTCGACCGTCCACCAATCTCCGTTAGCGCGATTTTGCAACAATCGTTGAATGGCCATTTGGCAGTTTCGCCCGGAGCGAAAAGCATAATTACAATCCTCCATTTCGGCTTCAAAAATTGGCTCAATCGCATCTAAAACTGCCCGTTGCGCGACCCGATCCCGAATGGCCAAAATCCCCAATTCACGAGTCTTACCGTTGGCTTTGGCAATCAAGACAAATTTGGCAGGTAACGATTGATAGGTCAGAGTTTTCAGATTGCGCGAGAGTTCCGCGAGATTAGCATCCAGACCCTGTTCAAAGCCAAACCAGGAAATTTGGTCAATTCCGGCTGAACCCCGGTTGGCCCGAACCTTTTTCCAGGCATGGTAAAGCGCATTGATTTCAGTAATTTGTTCAAACATTTCCGACATAAATTCCTCCAAGCTGGAAAGAGTTTATCGAAAATATTGAGTTGTCAGAGGTTTGGCAAACTTGCTGTAAAAAAAGCAAATTAGTTTCATTTCAAATGATTCTGAAAAATTTCGATGTTTTAAAATACATTTTGGAGCGGTCGTAATTCAATCCAATTTTCTAAATCGATTGGTTTTGATTTACTTTTTTCAACTCCATTGGCATTCTTTTTAAGCCAATAAGATGAATTTGGAGTGGAATCGGAAACCACAAAAAATCCAGCCCGCCTTTTTTTCAAATTAAAAGCGAGATCAATAAGTTTGGGTGGGACAAAACCAGTATCAATATCTTCATAATCAAGCGGAAGAACGACACTAAAATTCATAAATATTCCACTGGCTTCCTGCAAATTATACAAACGAGCATCTTGATCCTTTTGAGCAAATTCAAATGTTTTTGCGTCTAAGACGATTATCGTTCCCTTATTGGTGACACACAAAACATCATATTCAGCTACCGAAATGCCCTCGTTTTCTAACTTGGCAATTTTCAAATTTGAATATGCTTCAATAATCGAATTTGCATTATTTTGCAGAAAATCTCTTACTCTTTGCGAAACAATCTGTTCAAAATAGTATGATAACTTTGAGTAGTTGGTGAATTTGTTGAGGTTATTTGCAATTACTTCAATTTGATTGGAGTTTAATCCAAGTTCTACCCTGAGATTTTCCGAAATATCTAATTTTTTAGGTTCAACCGGAGTTTCGAGCCATTCAAGCAATTTGCCACGTTTATTTTTGTTGCCAAATAAGAAACCGCGTAAGGCTGTGGCTAACAAATTTCTTTGATTTGGTTCATTGAAATATTTGACGGATTCTTTGGCTAAACGGCTAGCAATTGAATTTTCGATCTCATTCATTTTGACTTTCATAGTGTTTGAAATGTCCTCTAAAGAAAAAGGGTCTTGTGAATTTTTTAGATATTCAAAATTATTTGATAATTCAAATAAGAAATGTCTGAAATCCTGAAAATTAAATAAATCTTTTGTCCTTGTAAAAGAGACTTGTTTTCCTTTGGAATAAATTAAAGCGGGATTTTCTAATATCCTATACCCAAATATTTGGAAAATTTCAGTCGCCGATAAATCTACTTCGATATTCAAAAATTTAGATTCAAGCTGTGCGTTTTCATTAAAATACCAAACTTCAATCAAACTGGCGTTGACTTGATTGGTGTAGCAAACCTGATCTTTAATTCCACGCTTGTTTCTTTCATAAAATAATTCCCAAGCAGGAATTTGCTGAGGTTTTTGTCCTCCCCCAAGATTCCAAATGATCGGAGAATTATAAGTTTTTAGTTCAGTTTTTAACTGATTTTTGATTTCGACGATATGGCTGTCATTTGAGCTTATATCCAGGTTGGTAACCTCAATTTTCCTTGCATTTAATACTTCCTCAGAACCCTTGAACCAATTTTGAGTCTTGGCTTTGGAAGTTTCAATCACCAGAAAATCTGTTATCGCCAATTCTTTCTGAACTGCCGGGATCACGTTTGTAATATTCTGCCCGGTTGAGACACCAATCATTCGCATAAAATTTACCCTTTTGATGTAGGAATTTAGACAATTGAAATTCTTTCCGAATTCAAACAAATTTGATAACTCGCCGTTCCGTCTTCAGTTGAAACTAAAAAATAACGACTATCAATACCCTCTTTTTCAAATTTTTGGCGGATTCTAGTAACGACCACGCTAAATTCATCCCGAAAATTCCCAAAATCCTTTTCCTTATTTCGCGTGGCAAAAAGTTGTTGATACATATTCTCCGCAAATTGATATTTTGGGAAGTCTCCAATATCTTCCCAATTAATATCTTCGTTTTTGGTCGCCAATATTATCTCTATAAACGCTTGATGAAAATCTTCTTGCTGTAAATCTTTCAACGCAGTCGTGTCCTTCCCTTTTAACCGTTGGTTAGCATAAATCAGATAAAAGAAAAACTCTCGATTAGTTAATTTTACCTTTTCACCCCTCACAAAAATGGTTTGTTTTTTCAAATTTATTAACAAATCATATTCTTTTTCTCTAATATCCAAAACCTTTTGTGCTTCATTGACCATTTCACCATATTGCCTGGCTTTACCAAATTCCTCGTTATCCAAACCGATTCCGCGCAAACGAATAAAAGGAATTGGAGCTAAATAAATTTTGGCATTGGCGGTTGAAACTTCGCTTCCATCGCGTAATTCAATTAGTTTTGGCGTTAGCGGAGGATAAAAAAATTGTGGATTCGTTTCAAAATCCGAATTAACCAAAACGTGTGAGAGCGAATCTTCGGCGCCTCCGAAAAGCGACATTGCCAAGGTCAAATAAATGCTCATCGTTTTGCGTCCGCCTGCGGCTGAAGCAAAAACTCTATAGTTAAAATTTTCGTCTTTGTAAATTGCGCGAACAAATTGGCAAATTTGGTCTCCGGCAAGTTCGTTTTCTTCAGGCGTGCGAATGTCTTCTAGCGTTTGTCCATCGCGTCTTCGCAACAACAAAATTTTCGTTTCATTAAACTCAATATCGCCAACTTGCGGATAATCTCTTAAAAATTCAAAGAATTTTCCTTTTTCAGGATGAAGTAAAGATTCTTCAGCCGAACCACGACCTTTGATAATTCCGGTCATTATTTTGTCGCGTCCTTCCAAGGTTGTAATCACCCGAATTTCGTCAATCGTTTTTCCTTGTTGAATCGTCAAATCATACAAAGTTTCGGTGATAATTTGCGGCGTTGCTCCCGCTACACATAGTAAAATGTTTCTTTTCATATATTTAGTTTAACTTCTCAGTTATCACCAGATTGGTTTTTGATGTAACAATAGCTAGATTTTGGTCAATATTTCGTAATAAATCGGATGAAAGGTTTCTTAGATATTTCTGATTTATGTATTCAATTTCTCTGTTTTCATTCAGAGTTGCCATAATTATTCCACCGGTCATCGCAGAAGTTCCGCCCGTGTAATTTGAAACAACGTCTATTGGTTGAAGTTTGTTTTCAATACCGCCAAGATTACGATAAATCTTGCTAACTTCGGCAGCCATCAAACTTATATCGTTTTCATCTTCTATTTTAACTTCAATACACTCAACCTCTCTTCCATCAAAATTTTGAGAAACGAAGTTTACCAGTTTTTGGGCAACTGAAAACTGGTCAGTTGATTTGCTGGTTGTGCAAATCCAACATCTTTGCAATAAATTCGAATGGTGAGCAATTGTGAAAGCTAATTGTCCCCAATTTGATTTATTGTAAAATTCTTCAATATCAAGTGTTTTATTATCAATTTGTTCTTCCAACTCCTTCAATTTGATCTTTTCAGCTAGTGGACTAAGTGAAACAATCAAACCTCGATGCGGAAATGAACCTTGAATTTCATATTGAAGGGCTTTGAGTTTATTGTGCCGGAAAAAGAATAACACTCCAACAAAAAACACAAACCAAACCAAAGGAAATGTTAATTTGTGCAGTGAATCGCGTAAATTAAGCTCATCGGGAATGTTTCCAGTCCACACATAAACTGACCCTCCCTGTAAAAAAGGAAGAATCGAATCAGCTAGCCAACCGATGCTGGCAATTCCCAAAACCACTTTAAATACTGTCCAAACCCCGCTTTCTTTAACCGAAAAAAGCGATTCGATAACATCAGCTAGAGTTTCTTTTTGGCTTATTAAATTTTTCTGATTTTCCTCAATCATTGTAACCTCCGTAAAATCCCAAATTCATAACCTATTTCTTCAATTTCCGCCCGGTCCAAAATTTTCCCTTCGGTAATTCGTGATTTTAACTTAAAGACGATCGCAACCTCTTCAATCTCTTGTAAATAATCAATACGATTTGGCTTGACTTCAATTTCCAATAAATCCGATAAAATGTCAGCCGTTGCACTGTGCCCAATGGCCGAGACTACTTCGTGATTCTTTAATAATTCCTTCGCCTCCGCCAGACTAATTGGTTTAAAATCAAAGGTTCCATAATTGGTCAGGATACTAGTATTGAGTAATGTAATGTTCTTCATAATCCGATTTTCTCACAAAAAGAATTCAAAGCACATCTCGGCAAACTTGCTGAAGTCATTACTGAGCGATATAGAAATAAAAAAAGACAGGTTGACCCAGAAAAGGAGCAAAAAGGCGAGAATGATTTTCTTTTTTTAGATTTTCGCCGGCAAATAATCTGCCAATTTGTTTTTCTTTCACGCTCGTTCGCGTGTTTTTCGGGGGCAGAAAATCATA
>JANOEF010000069.1:0-11758 GCA_031413075.1 Acidobacteriota bacterium
TGAGATTCGATCCAATCACTGAGCATTCCGCCCGTCCGCCGATTTCGTTAAAAACTTGTTCCAAAATGTGAAAATCTTCGGTTTTTGAACCGCCCAGTGCACAGCCGAAACTGTCGTATAAAAACATTTTTGCCGCCGCGATTGCTTCATTCGGTAAATCTTCAAAAGTTAAATTAACGGCGTATTCCGCCCATTGTTGAGAAATTGTTTTCATTAATTGTTAATTGTTAATTGTTAATTGTTATTGGTCTCTTCAATTTCCGAAATTAACCATTAACCATTACTAATTAACCATTTAAAAAGGTCTTTTTTTGCTTACCAAATCAAAATCTATAAAGTCTGCGTGATGAAAAATGACAGATTCATTCGAACGAATCATCATTTCGCCTTCTTTTGAATGGGTGGCGATCACATGCTGAACTTCGGGTTTGACGCCCCGGGCATGCGACATGGCTACGCCAGTGAACGGATGTCTGAGATGCTGACCGCGACCGGCTTTAGTAATTTTGCCGTCTTTTTCTTCGTATTCGATCAGTTTGCCGACGTCTGCAAGTAAGGCTCCGGCAATCAAAGTGTCGTAATCAATTTGGGTTCTGTCACCGTATGCATCTTTTAAGACATTAGATACAGCCACACACATTTTGCAGACGGTGCGGACGTGTTCGATAAACGTAATGTTGCAATTTTCGACATGAACACTAAACGGCATTCGCAAAATTTGTTCTATCGTCCAGCCGCCGTCGCGAATTGCGTCCCCCCAAACCTGCACGGTTTGCTCACGTAAATCTGCATCTCTGATCAATTCAATTTCGGGTAAAATTTTGATGATTTCTGTTTTCATCCTGTCCTGTTTTGTGGCATCCATAATTATATTCAATATTTCTCTCGTTTCAGCGTTTGAGACAATTTTTCCTGATCTCTATAAAACCAATCATTGATCAGCCAAACATTTCGTGTTTTCAATAATTCGATTTGGTAAGTATCCAAAAGTTTCTCTGCAACTTCATCTTCACATTCTTTTGGAACATAAAACTTGATCTCGACCATTGCTTTGGCACCCTCAGCCGAAACTTGCCTAATCTGATAGCGATTCTGCACACTCTTTTCATCAACTACACATTCTTCTAAGGGTTCAAACGGAAAACCATCGCCGAAATAGGGCTTATCGGATGGGTTCTTTCGGGTGAACTCATCCTCACGGGTCAATTCGAAAAGTAAAAGCCGGTAAAATGCGCCGGTGAACCAACGCTTTCGGATTTTGACCTCGTGCAAACTGAAAATGCCTGACCGCGAAAGATGAAACTTGTAAAAAGATTTGACTGTTTCAACCGGATCTTTACTCTGAGCTGAAACACTGATCCCAATCATGAAAAGTAATCCGAAACTCAATAGGTAGTTGTGTTTATTAACAGCTTTCAAATTCATAATTCTCGACATCAACCGTTCTCATCGGGGGATGATTGGCTTGCTCTTCGACCGCGTGGGCAACTAATCCGGCGGTTCGGGCGATCATAAAAATTCCGTTGGCGATTTTAGGCGGAAAATCCATTTCGCATAAAATTGCCGCAATTGCTCCGTCAGCGTTGATCGGCAACGATTTATTCGATTTTTCTGATAACACTTTTTCTAAAACTTCAGCTTGTTCGACAAATTTTCCGGCGATTTTTAACTCTTTTGCTTTCTCAAAAAGCCGTACCGTGCGCGGGTCGGCCGCATGAAAGCGGTGTCCATAACCCGAAATTCGTGTTCCCTTCGATTTGTAATCAGTCGCAACCATTTCAGCGGCTTGAATCGGGTCAGAGCCAATAGTTTCCTGTAATTCAACTGCCCGTGAAATGGCGGTCATTGCATCTTCGATGGCTCCGCCGTGAAATTTATTGATGGACAAAATCCCGGCGGCGACTGCCGAATTCAGACTGGCTCCCGTATTGGCAACGGTCACGGTCGCAATGGTCGAAGGCGGTTTGACTCCGTGGTCAATCACCGAAATGATGATGGCTTCGAGCATCTGTGCCTGCTCAATCGTCGGTAATTTCCCAAGTAACAGCAAAAAAAGAACTTCGCCGTAGCTCCGGTTTCCGATTAAATCTTCAATCGGAAACCCTCGAAGAGTGATTTTTTCGGCTTCGACGCGGGAGATTGAAGTTTTCCGTGCAAAGGTCATAAAAGTATTACAAATCAATTGACAAAAAATTACAAATTGCGATAAATTAAATTTGTTCGCAATCTATAACAAATACATTGCCAAACATCTGTTATTTCGTCAAGATATTAAAAATAAAATTTGTCTGTTTTATAAAACAATAGGAGAAAAAAAACATGTTGAGCAAAAGAATTTTTCTCGTCCTTGTGATTTTAGCATTGGCGGGACTAAGTGCGTTGGCACAAGGCTCGGGAAAGATCAGCGGAACGGTTAAAGATTCAAATGGGGCGCCGGTTCTCGGAGCAACCGTCACTGCTCTGAATATAGCCAGTAGTCAACGGACGACGGTCGCTACGGATTCAAACGGAAAATATGAGTTTACGGGCCTGCGCGGCGGAACTTATCGCGTCGTTGCTTCCTCAGAAGGGTTTGCCGAATCAGCCGAAACCATTGTTTTGGGAGATTCGGGGGCCGCTAGTCAAGACTTTTCAATTTCTCCGGGTGGAATCCGTGATGTGGTAACAGTGACGGCCGGAAAAGGTAGTGATCGTTTGGCTTCTGAAACACCGCAAACAGTAACTGTGACCTCGGCTGAACAAATTGAACAAAGAGTTCCACGTTCGACTTTTGAAATTATGGAACGCGCGCCAAATATGGGGTCAATCGAAACCAATCCGGCCCGGGAACGTCCCCGCCTGCGCGGACTTTCATCAAATCGTCTGTTAGTCGTGGTTGACGGCGAAAAGCTGAACAATCCGCGGACCGATGTCGGCGCGAGCGGTCAACCGATCCAGATCGTGGATCCTTCGCAACTGGAATCAGTAGAGGTAGTGGCCGGGTCGGGATCCAGCCTTTATGGCTCGGATTCGATCGGCGGAACTATTAATTTGATCACCAAACGGCCAAGCCTTGCGCCCGATGGAGTGATGGTCGGGCTCCGTCTCGATGGCTCGTATAATAGTAATGGCGCGGTCCGGCGTGGTAATGCCACCTTAAATATTTCCGGCAGTAATGTTGCTTTTCGGATCAGCGGTAATCTCTATCGGAATGCAAATTACAAGTCGGGAAACGGCGAAGTGACGCTGGCCCAAAATGTGGCCTTTGGTAATTTTTTCAGATTATTTCCGACTAATGCGGCCGGGACAACTTTTCAAGCCGCTAGCAGTTACACAGTTTTTCCGATTGCCGAAAATCAAGAAATTGTCAATGGACAAGGGCACGGCAACGGCAAACAGGTTGATCTTTGGTTTTTCCCCTTTGTCAAACACAGTCTCCGTGGAAAATATCTGAACCGGGATGACGGTAATAACGGTAATGCGTTTTCAGGTCCGCCCTATGAAACGCAGGAAAGATACGGCAGTTTCCGCAGATTCGATAAAATCGGGCTTCGCTATGAGGGTTTTGATATTAATAAGTATGTGACCCGGATTTCGGCGAATTATTTTCGTCAAAAACTGTCTTTCCCGCAGAACCAATATACCTGGGCTAATACGGCGGGTGCCGCCGGAAGCTATACGGCCTCAGGGGCGGCTGGCGTCTTTACCGGACTCCAATCCATCTTCAGTTTAACCTCGTATGTTGATAACCGAAACACCATCACAACCGACGGAATTGATTTTCAGGGTTCGCTGGCCCCAATCAGCGGTTTGATTGTGACGGTTGGCGGCGGCCGGACTAAGGACGTTTCGCGTGACTATTTCTTTTCCAGCAGCGCCTCTTTTGCAACCGGCGTTCGGACTTTGACCGGCGTTCCGACGGTTGGTGCAAGTTCACCGCTGACTAGTTATGTTGACAATAATTTTTATACCCAGGCTGAATTTGATCGAATCAAATGGTTTAGACTCTCCGGTGGGGTGCGCTATGATAATTGGGTGACCGAAGCCCTGCCGGGGAACGGTTTTCCGTTGAGTACGGAATTTGCTGCGCTGAATGCGGCAACCCCTCAGTTTACCGCCAGTCCGGGCGTTTTAGGTCAAGTGGTTGCGGCGCTTCCGACGTTGGTGGCTCTGGCGGGCGGAACCGGTAGTTCGGGTTCCAACAGAAGCTCAACGACTTATAACTTCGGAGCCGTCGGACGCTTTCCTTTTGGCATCAATCCATATTTTCGTTGGTCCAACAGCTATCGTGAACCGGGGATCACTGAAAGATATTTGCTGAGAAACTTTACCCCAGGGTTGCCCGGATTAGCCTCTTTAGTGGTTGGAAACCCGAATCTACAACCGGAAAAAGGTGAAAATTACGAGGTTGGGGTTAAAATATCTCAACGCCGTTTCAATTTTTCGTTTGGATATTTTCACAATAAGATTACTGATTTGTTAGTTTTTGCTCCGGCTCAATCATATTGCGTCGCGCCGGCGACAGGTCTGCCGGGCGGATTCGCCGGAGGCTGTCCTCCCGTCAATGGGGTTCCCCAAGTGGCCGTTCAAATAAACTCCAGAATCAATCAGGCTTCGGCTACTATCAAGGGGTTTGAATCCACCGGCGAGGTGGCCATTCCGTTAGGAAGTTTTGGAAGTTTGAATCCGTATTTTTCGGCCGGTTCGCTGCATGGAACTAACGGTTCCCCAACGGCTGTCCAACTAAAACAAGTCGAAGTGATATACAATCGGAGCGATACACCAATTAAACTGACAGGCTCTGCCGCTGACTTTCCGTTGGGTAGTATCACTCCATTTAGAATCCTGTATGGCGCACAATATTTGGATACCAAAGGCAGAATCTTTGCTGAGTATAATATTCGCCACCAAAATCGAGTGACGCGGGCCGACCCCTCGCAATTTGTTGGAACGGCTCTGATTAATTATGGTTCGTTTATCAGCAATAACTCGTTTGATAAACACTCGGTTAAAGGCGGATATAACTGGAAAAACGAGAAATATAAATTCTCGTTTAATGCCGGGATTGATAATATCACCGATAAACTTTACTGGGAGCATTTCCAAAACGCACCGGCTCCGGGCAGAAGTTTTGTCTTCGGGTTCACCATCGAAGCCTTTAATTTACTGAAACGCTAGTTTTTAGTTCGCAAAAAAACATCCTGTCAAGTGGTTGGTTTTACTCCTTTTACCAATTTCTCGACAGGATGTTTTTTTTAATGGTGAATGATGAATGATGAATGGAATCTAAATTGGCATTAACCATCAACCATTAATTAGATTTGCCGTCACTCCCAAAATATTCCCGGTAAGCCGAAATTTTGTCGCCGCGCACATCCCACGAGAGAGCAACTCGGTTTTTATAGGGCTTTCCATTCAAAATCGCTTCGTCCCGTAATTCAAAAATAATCGTCGTTTCGCTCGCGGTCACGCGCAAAACCTCGGTCACCGTAAATCCGCCTTTGAAAGTTTCGCTGACATATTTGAAAAATTGCATCGCCCGGGCTTTGCCTTTGCTTTCGCCCTGGAACTCGCCACGCGGAAAAAAAATGATGAAATCATCGGTCAACATTTCAAAAAATTCTTGCCACTCACCTTTTTGGACGCCTTTGATAAAATGGTCGTAGGCTGTCATCCCCACTTGCCATGTTTTTGCTACCTTTTTGGCATCAACTTTTTTCGGTATTTTTGTTTGAGCCGGAGCCGCTGAAACCAAAAAGAAAAAGGCGATTATGACCACAATTATTAGTTTAGTTTTCAACATATTTATTTCTCCATTTCCTTGCTTTCTTAAGTAATAATGGTATTATCCTTATAACAAATTCACTAACTTTGCAAGGATTTTTATGAAACAAAAGCTTTTATTCTGTCTAATAATTTTGAGTTCTTTTTTATCAATTTCGGCTAAATCCAAACTCGAAGACGAGATGAAACTATTCGGGCAATGGTTTGAAGGTCGTTTCGATAATTATGCCCAGTATTATAATGATCAAGAAACCAAATTTGAGCATCCGCACGAGCATATCCATTCTATTTTTAAACGGGTAGATCTGCCGAAGTTGGGTCAAGATGTCTTTTTTGTTCAACAATATATGGATGGCGATGAGTCAAAGGTTTATCGGCAACGACTCTATATTTTTACCGCAAATAAAAAGGAAAAGGCCTTGCAATTAACAATTTACAACTTCGACGATGAAAAAAAATATCGCGACTCACACCTTGACGCGACCAAATTAAACGGCCTCACCATGGCAAATCTGACTACTCCGGCGGGTTGCGAAGTTTATTGGAAATTGAACAAAGAACGCGACAAATTTGAAGGTTATATGAAAAAAGATGCTTGCCGGGTTGCCTCAAAGCGTTTGAATAAAACCATCATTATCACTGATGATTTGTTTCTTACCAAAAACGAAATTTGGATCAACGATCAGGCCAAAGACGAGCAGGGCGGATATGTTTTCGGCAATAAATCCAACATTCATGCCAAGTTAAAACGGGTGCGTTGGTTTGAAGGCTGGACGGCCATTCTAAAAACGGGGGAAACTCCAATGGCCACAAAAGATTTTACGGGCGAGGAATACGAGGGCAAAACAAAGATTGTCACCCACGACCAGGGCGGAACGGTTAAAATAAACGACACATATTCGGTTCAACTCGCCCAATTGCAGCATCGCAGTGGACTCTGGGTGATGACGTTTAAGGTACTCGAAAATTCGAGCGGAAAAGCGATTTCATACGCTTGGACAAACCCCGATGCCGAAAGAATCGGGATCAATCTGCGGTGGATGCAAAGTAGTTTTGTGATGAAAAAATGATGAGAATAATTTATACGATTCCGTTGCTGGTTTGTTGTTTTTCAATAAGTTTCGGGCAATCCGTTAATGAAACGACGGAAAGCCGGCTTTCAAATCTAATGACCCAATTTGTCGAAGCCGCTCTGAAAAGCGATACCTCGGTCGCCGAAAAAATCTACGCTCAAGATATGATTTTGACTTCACAAAGTGGTAAAGTCTATTTGAAAAAAGACGCTTTGCTTGACCTTAAAAATCCGTTTGAAAAATACGAAAATTCTGAACTTAGGTTTATTCATCTCAGTCAAAAAGTCGTAGTGGTGAACTATCTCAATACCCGTCAGCGCAAAACTCTGGAAGAGGCGAAATACCGGGTAACGGCCGTTTGGAAGAAAAATAAGACGGGTTGGCAAATCGTTTCACTTCAATCTACAAAAATATTAACCCAGGGAATGTAAGATCATATGATATTGAATCGTCGTCAATTTATCGGAACAGCCGCCAGTGCTTTTTTAGCCGGCCCCATATTTGCAGCAGGGAAACGGCGGGTGATTGTTGCGGGAGCCGGAATTTCCGGACTTTCGGCGGCTTATGAATTGTCACAATTGGGTTATCAGGTGACAGTAATTGAAGGCCGAGAACGGATTGGCGGTCGGATTTTCACCTTAAAAGAACCGTTTGTTGATGGACAGTTTGTCGAACTTGGCGGGGAGTTGGCCGGTGACGGCTATAAAAGATTTTTGGGCTATGCCGATAAGTTTAAAATCGGATATGAAACCTTTGAGCAAGAGTTTGAAACGGGCGGAGCCGTAACAAATTTACAGGGCGGAATCGGAACTACAGCGGTCTTAAAAAATAATCTTTATCCGATCGGGTCAGTCCTCGAACCCCATCCCTACAATCTCACCGGCGAAGAGGCAAAAGTGCTTCCGCCTGCCCTTTTGTCGCGATATTTACGAACTTTGGCCCGCGAGGTGGCAGGCAATGCGGAAAAAATTGCCGAGCTCGATAAATTGTCTTTGGCCGATGTCTTGAGAGCACGAGGCGCATCCGAAAATGCCATTAAATTGATGGGGATTTCGTTAAATTATAATTCGATTGAAACTGTTTCGGCCGGCGGAATTATGTTTGAATCAGGCCGCCGGATGAGTGCCGGAACCCGCGCCAATCGCATTGCTGGCGGAAATTTTGAAATTCCCAAAGCGCTGGCTGCGAATGCTAAGAAAAAAGGAGTGAAAATCATTTTAGAAGCAAAAATCAAAATGATTTCGCACTCGTCCAATTCGGTCAAGGTTTCGTTTATTAACAAAAAAGGCAAAACGGTTACTCTCGAAGCCGAAAAGTTAGTTTGCTCAATTCCGTTTTCGGTTTTGCGCGAAATCGTTATTACTCCGAGCCTTCCCGAAGCAAAAGTTAGGGCTATCAACGAATTATCCTATACCAGAATAACTAAGGTCATGATGCAGGGAAGTCGTTTTGAATGGGATCGGCGAAATATTGGTTCGAGTATTTGGACCGATACGGCGCTCGAACGAATTTTCTCAATGTCCGGCAAACGCGGCGATGCTCGCGGGATTTTCACTTCCTGGACAGAAGGCGAAGGGGCACAGCTTCCGGAAAAAATGAGTGACGCCGAACGTCAAATCTGGGCCAAAAACGAACTCGAGAATATATTGCCCTTTATGAAGGGGGCCATTGAGCGTACTCAGACCAAGTCCTGGACTAATGATGAATTTGTGCGCGGGGCCTATGCCCATTTTACCAAAGGTCAATATAGGGCGCTCAAACCGCATTTGAAAACACAAGTCGGCCCGATCCATTTTGCCGGTGAACATACCGCTGAAAATGCGCCTGGAATGGAAGGAGCCCTGGAATCAGCCGAGCGGGTAGTCAGCGAAATCACCGGTCAGAAAAAATGAGCAAATAGCGAATTAGATAGCTTCTTTGAAAATAATCCGAACAGTATCTGAGGATCTAATTTCTGAGTTATTACTTGATTACAAATTCAAATGTTTGGTTAAGTTGTTGATTTTGCATCAGATTTTCAAAAAGACAATAACCAGCTGTTTATTCAAATTTAAATATTCCGAGAGTAATTAGAAAAATATTATTTCCGATTGGTCGGCATTTTCAAATCAGTATCAAATTCGCGTTGACGTAAATTGCCAATGGCGAATAGCTAAACGCCCGTTCGGAAACGTCAAACCAAACGATTTTGAATGGCACGAAGAACCGGTCAAGGTTCCACAAGACGGCGAAGTTTTGCTGGAAACCATGTATCTCGGACTTGCCCCGGTAATGCGGATGTATATGATGGGGACTGACCGCACCGGCGACAAACATCAGCAAATCGGTGATGTCATCCGTGGGCGCGGAGTGGCAAGAATTCTCGAATCGCGGCACCCCGATTGGAAGGTAGGCGAAATCGTCCAGGGCTCAATCGGCTGGCAAACTCACGCTATTAGCTCCATGCCCACCCAAGGAAAGTTTTTCCGTGTCAATCATCACGATTTGCCGTATTCGCTGTCAGCGGGCGTGTTGGGAATGAATGGACTTTCGGCCTATGCCGGGTGGTTTTTTACGCTCGAACCGCGAATGGGTGACGTGGTAGTAATTTCCGGCGCCGCCGGCGGAGTCGGGACGATGGTTGTCCAAATGGCACAAATTACCGGCGCCCGTAAAATTATCGGGATCGCCGGCGGGGCGGAAAAATGCAGGATTGTCAAGGATTTAGGGTGTCACGAAACGATTGATTATAAATCGGAAGCGGTGCCTGAGCGGCTTTCGGAACTGTGCCCAGAGGGGATTGATTTTTATTATGACAATGTTGGCGGCGAAACTTTGACTGCCTGTTTGGACCGTCTGGCCATGCACGCCCGGATAATTTTGTGCGGTTCGATTTCGGAATACACCCGGGAAACGCCGTTTTGTCTTTCAAATTATACCCGTTTGCGCGGAGTCGAAGGGAAAATGGGCGGTTTTTTTGTCTATAATCACGTTCACCGCTGGGACGAGGTGATGAACCAACTAGCCGGCTGGATTCGGGAAGGAAAAATAATACCGGTACAAGATGTCGTGCAAGGCTTTGCGGCAATGCCCGAAGCCCTGTCGAGACTGTATTTAGGAAAAAATGTCGGCGTGCAATGCTGTCGCGTCCAGGATTAAAGTTTAAGGTTCAAGGTTAAAAAACTAAAAACTAGACGCATTGAACATTGAACCTTAAACTTTGAACTTTGAACCTTGAACCTTGAACTGAAAAAAAATATGACCGAAACAAAACAAAGCGGATTTTACTACGGTTGGGTAATCGTAATTATTTCAACATTTGCGCTGCTGGTGAGCAACGGATTGTCGGTTGGCGGAATTCCTGTTTTTTCGGAATGGATTCGGGACGATTTCATCTCAACCGGTGCCATCGCGGCGGAAAATGCCCAATCCATTGTTGCAAATTTTGGCGTTTTTACTTTTTTAACCGCCGGTTTGACTGCTCCGTTGGCGGGGTATTTTATCCAAAAATATCCGTTGAAAAACCTAATGCTTTTCGGCTGTTTGATAATGGGTGCGGCGTTATTGCTTCATTCACAAGCGACTACGGTAGCAATGGTTTATGTTGCACGGGTCATGATGGGCGCGGCACTCGGATTTGTCGGAGTTTTAATTAATACGATTTTAGTTTCAAACTGGTTTCTCAAAAAACGCGGAACCGCAATGGGCATCATGCTGTGCGGAACAAGTTTCGGCGGTGTGGTAATTCCGTTGTTAGCGACTCCGTTGATAAAAAATTACGGTTGGCGATGGGCAATGATTGCCGTGAGTTTGTTGATCTGGGTATTTCTAATTCCGGCGATAATCTTTTTGGTTAAGCCAAAACCCTCGGATTTGGGACTTTATCCCGACAATGATCAGGCAAATGTAGATAATCCGTTGACGGTCAAAAGTGAGGGAATTGAACTGCCGGGTTTGACGCTCGGACAAGCTTTGAGAACGCCTATTTTTTGGATCTTTGCTTTTGCCGCAATGTTAGTTTTTTATCCGCTCTTTGTTAGTACACAACAACTTATCTTATATTTGCGAACCGACAAAATCGGCATGTCCCCGGCCGCCGCCGCCGGAATGATTTCACTAATGTCGGGCTTGAGTATTGCCGGAAAATTTGGGTTTGGATACTTGAGCGATAAACTTTCGCCGACGCTCGTCATGCTTTTATGCTGCCTGACAATGTTCATCGGAACTCTATTTTTTCTTTCATTTAGCTCAAGCGTGGTGCTATTTTTTGTAGTGCCGTTCGGACTTGGCTACGGCGGGACCTTTGTTTTATTGCAACGGCTCATCGCAGACTTTTTCGGTCCGCGAGATTATGCCAAAATACTTGGATTTGTGACGGTTATCGAAACCATCGGGGCGGCAATCGGCGGAAGAATTACCGGACTTGTGGCCGACTCAAACGGCGGAGATTACACCCAGGCATTTTATTTGGTGACGGGAGCAACTGCGGTGGCTTTAATTTGCACAATTTTGCTCAACTTTATGTTCAAAAAACAATCTTGGTCAACGGTTTAAGCAGTAGTCAGTAGTCAGTAGGCAGAAATAGATTTCTAGTGCTAAACACAAATTACTGACCACCGACCACTTGCCACTAACCACTACTATGAAACATTTCTTTTTTACAATTCATAAGACGCCAAAACGCGACGAATTTACCACGGAAGATGTTTTGCCCATTTTACATTCTCATACGGCGTATTTCAAAGAGTTGGGTAAAAATGGAATTTGTCTGATGGCTGGGCCATTTGCTCATCATGCTGATTCAACCAATCACGAAATCGGGGCCGGCTGCTACATTTTAAAAGCTGAGACTGAGGCAGACGCCAGAAAATTAGCCGATGCCGATCCGTTTTGTCTTCACGGAATTTACGATTATAAAGTTTGGGAATGGCAAAAGGTTGTGC
>JANOEF010000070.1:0-22880 GCA_031413075.1 Acidobacteriota bacterium
TTCCGCCGCAGGGCTGGCCGATCGAGACTTACTTCACGGCCGAGCAGGAGATTTTTTTCAACGGGGAGCCCATTCAGCTGATCCACATGCCCACTGCGCATACGGATGGCGACAGCGTCGTATTCTTCCGGCGCGCGGATGTGATTGCAACGGGAGACTTGTTCAACACAACGATGTATCCCTACATCGATGCGGCAGCGGGCGGGAACATCAATGGCTATATCGATGCACTCAACCGGATCATCGATATCGCAATACCCGCCGAGAACGAAGAGGGCGGCACGATCGTCGTGTCCGGTCATGGCCGGATCGGCGATGAATACGATGTGCTGGTTTACCGGGATGCCATCACGATCATCCGGGACCGAATTGCGGACCTGATCGGCAAAGGCATGACGCTTGAACAGGTGCAGGCAGCGAAGCCCACATTGGACTACGACGGGATTTATGGTGCGACTTCGGGATTCTGGACGACGACGCAGTTTGTTGCCGCCGTCTTCAGCGACCTGCAGAAGGCCCAGGCGGAGAAGCAGTAAATGAGCACTTCCAGCACGATGAAACGAATGGGTCTCTCTGGAGTGGCGGCACTGGTCCTGGTAGCGACAGTCCAGGCCATCAAGGACGGGAAGCCCCAGGTCCAATACAACCGCGTCATAGGGTTCGGTTTCGTACAAAGATAATCAAATGTTCAGCATCACTGAAGTTGAATAGCCGGAAGACCTTTTGATCAATTAGAAATCCAGGCAGATCAAAGAAAATTGTCTGATCAAAAATCGGCGATATGCAACTTAGCTGCGCTGTCAATAATTAGGGATAAAATATCTTGCAAACTGCTTTTTCAATTAAAAAATTCAATTGGTTCTTAAAAATATTCGTAATTAGCTAGCGTAATGGATTTTAACATTGATTAGATATTTGAAGAAGTAAGATGGAAATTCCAAACGACATTGTAGGATTGCAAGGCTTAGTCATTCAACTGCTTGAACGAGTTGAAAAGTTGGAGTCTGAAAATGCTCAATTGAGGTTGGAAAACGCCCAATTAAAAGAAGAAAATGCTCAGTTAAAGTTGGAAAATGCGGAATTACGTGAGAAACTCAAGTTAAAGAGTCACAATTCGGGAAAACCACCGTCAAGTGATGGATTAGCCAAAAAGAGTTTAGTTCCGAAACCGAAAGGAAACAATCAAGGCGGACAATTCGGGCATTCGGGAAAGACTTTGAAAAGGTCTGAGAATCCCGACCAAATAATCATTCATCACGCTCAGAAATGCCGGAGATGTCAGCGAGAATTTAGTGTTTCTGAGGTGGAGCAGATTGCCGCAAGTCGGCAAGTTTTTGAGATTCCGGAGCCGCAAATAGAAGTTATCGAACATCAAGTTGGAGTGATTAATTGTTGTGGTCAGGAGCATTACGGCAGATTTCCAAAGGGAGTTGAAAAAGCGGTGCAGTATGGGGAGCGCATCAAAAGTTTAGCGGTGATGTTCAATGTTGAATATCGGATGCCGATTGAACAAATCAAGAAACTGATGAGCCAATTATACGCGAGCAGTTTTAACCAAAGCACCGTTTTGAATGCGATGCGTGAATGTTTTGAAAACTTAGAGTCGGTCGAAGAGCAAATAAAAGGAAAAATATTGGTAGGCGAAACGGCGCATTTTGACGAAACGGGAGTGCGGGTGGAAGGGAAATTAAAGTGGATGCACGTTGCTTCAAACGAATTATGGACACATTTATTTGTCCATCATAAACGAGGAGGAGAGGCCTTAAGAAGCGAGAAATCAATCATCAAAGATTATTGTGGACGTGCGGTGCATGATTGTTACAGCAGTTATTTTCAGTTTGAAAGATGTCAGCATATTTTGTGTAATGCCCATCTGTTGAGAGAGTTAGAAAGGTTGAAGGAATCGGGAAGTGATTGGGGGAAACTGATGCAAAGATTGATTTTGCGGATGTATGAAATAAGTCACAGAGGAGGCGAGGAATTAAAACATCGGACAAGATGGGAACGCCTTTATGAGAGAATCTGTCAAGCGGGAGAGCGCGAAGAACCGCCACCAATCAAAGGAAAAAAAGGACGAGAAAAAAGTAGTTTCGGGAGAAATTTACTAAACCGTTTGCGAAAATATCGGGATGGAATCTTGGAATATGCGTTTACAGCCGAAGTCCCATTCACGAACAACCAAGCGGAAAGAGATTTGCGAAATGTAAAAGTTAAACAAAAAATCTCAAATAGTTTTCGCCAAACAGAAAGAGCAGAAATTTACGCCCGAATTCAAGGATTTGTCTCAACCTTGAGAAAACAAAAAATGAATGTTTTTCAAGAATTAGTCAATGTCTTGAAGAAAAAAGATATAACTTTTTCTTACGCTAGATAATTACAAATATTCAAAGAAATATGGTTTCGCAGTTTGATTTTGGCTCCGGCTTTTTTGGTGCCGATTACCTCCGGAGCGTCCGGTGGCGGTGGATTCCGGATGTCGCCTAATGAAAATGATTTGTCCATTTTATCTTTGATGAATTTCTACCTTTTCATTTACTATACTTGAACATATTTGAACCTGTCTCAAAAATGCCCGTTTTTAGGACACTTTAACAATTCTTCAATTCCACCTTCTAAGACATGGTTTTCTTGTGTCAAAACTCGTCCTAAAATCTATGTCCTAAAATTATTGCCTTCCACTGACTTTTAGGATATTCTCCAACCAACATTTGTTTTAGTAAATTCGAAAAAAGTAAATTAAGCTGATGAATCTTGGTTATGCGCGGGTTTCAACCCTCGACCAGCATTTAGAATTGCAAGAAGATGCACTGGCCAAAGCCGGGTGTGAAAAAATCTTCCGCGATGTGGCAAGCGGTGCGGTTGATTCCCGAAAAGGATTAACCGAGGCAATTGAGTTTGCCCGTCGTGGTGATACCTTGGTGGTTTGGAAACTTGACCGGCTTGGACGCTCGCTCAAACATTTGATCGAAACGGTCAATCTTCTGAAGGAACGGGGTGTCGGATTGATGAGTCTGCAAGAAAAAATTGACACCACCACGTCCGGTGGAAAGTTAATTTTCCATGTCTTCGGGGCTTTAGCTGAATTTGAGCGGGAGTTGATTCGGGAACGCACAAATGCCGGATTAAAAGCCGCCCGTGCCCGTGGCAGACTGGGCGGAAGACCACCCAAATTAACATCCAAACAAATCGAAATAGCACAGCGACTTTTGAAGGATCCTTCAGTCAGCGTGGCGGAAGTTTGTCGCACCCTCCAGGTATCAAGATCGACGCTTTATCGCTATTGTCCGCAAACAAAGTCGGTTGAAATGGCAAAATCTGTGAAGAAATAACTGGCTTTCCGCCATGTTTGATGATCACTATGTCCTATTTTTACACGTATCTCGGCTATACCCCTAGTTTCCTGAATTAGGAGATTATTTCCTTCAGACGAGATCTTTATATCCTGCAAATTATAAATATCACTAGGCAATTTTATTTGCGTTGTTTTATTATTTTTCAAATCCAACGAGAAAATACACGGTTCGTTTTTACAATTTTCGTTACCTTCGCTGGTCCAGAACACTCTATTTTGGGCGAGAAAGGCTTTACGACTATTTCCTTTTTCATCAATCGGAATCAATTTATTTATCTTAAAGTCGTAAAGGTAAAGTAATTGACTGCTCGAAGCCTTCCAATACTTAAGAAGTATTTTGTCATTATTGGAATCAAGCACATTCCAAATTCCCTTTAAGTCGGACAGATAACATTTCTCGACCTTAAAATTAAAATGACATAATTTGCTGACCTTTGATTCATAATCAACTTTTGTGTAAGACAAGGAATCGCCTGTTTTACTCCAAATGAAAGAATCAATGGATTCATCCTTTCCAGTTATAGCCACTAACTTTTTTGGACGGTTTTCCTTAAAATCATAAAGATAAAGTTGATAATTATCCTCATCTTCATGGTCAGACATAAAAGCAATGGATTCCCCGTTTGGATTTGTCTTTACCGAATTGGGAAAAATTTTATCAAACAACAAGGTTGGATTCGATAAAGGCGAATTTACCAAATAAACATTATTGGTCGCGTCCGTCACAAACATTCGTCTGTTTTTGCCATCTACATCCCAAATTAGATTACTTCTGATACTTGCCGGATCGTAAAATAAATGTTCTACCTCAGAATTTTTGATCACCGGAATGCCTTCCGTTAGATAAGTTTCCGGGACTGGAAAGACATCCTTATCTTGCGAAAAGGTAGTTGAAACCATTGCAAAAATTAAGATTAACCAGCCAAACAGCATCATTTTAGGAGATGATTTAACAATTAGTTTCTGTCTCTTTTTACCCATAAATATTCTTCTCCTACCCATTGGCTGAACATCGAACATCCGATTTTCCCTTTTTTTCCGGTTTAATTTGATTGGTATGAAAATCCTTAATCGTAAATTTGTTTGAAGAGCCGATTACCATCTGCCCGTTCTCTAAAGTAACAATTATTTTCCATTTGTAAGTTTTCAATGGATTGAGCGACTTTTTCAACACAAATGTTGTTTCCTTTTCCGTTTCATATTCATCAATCAAGATTTCGTCGTCATCTGAAATATATAAATGGTATTTAGTTGCGTTCGAAACTTTTTTCCATTTGAAAACGAAATTTTCCTTGTCTGGTGAAAACTCAAGCTCAATGCTCTTTTCTTCATTGCAATTAGCAGAAACTCCTCTGGTCGGGGAAAACTGTGCCCGTTTTTTCAAATTATTTCTTTCCGGCATTTGGCTGACATTATTTTCGATGGAGACACGTTTGGCTAAATCCTGTTTAACGGGTTTAGGAATTGAACTGACAACCAACTGATTAGAATTAGCTGTCCCGGACGAAGTTTTGGCGGCTGGCGTTTGAACCGGCATCGGTAAATCTACTTTCTTAATTACTTCATCATCAAGGTGAACTATTACGGTATTAAAACTTGAAATATTCATCCAGATCATCATTGAAAAAGTTATCAATACTAATAACATCGAACCACTCCAAACCAGGTTCACCGGCCGCCCCTCAAATGAAGTGAGATAAGCCGAAATTGAAGAATATAAACCGGATTTTACAGCACTCCGATTATCATTCATTTCCGGTTCGGTCATCAACGCTGTCCAAAATTGTTCAACTGTAGGTAAAGGAAGTAATTTTCGACACGTAACACACTGTAATAAATGTTTGCCGATTTCGTGTGATTCGGTTGGCGGTAGCGAATCATCGGCGTAAGCTAAAAGTTGATTTTGGGTTAAATGTTTGAAATTTTTCATTTGTCTGTGACCCTCCGCATTTTTGCGCGGGCTTCATACCGAGCTTTCTTAATTGATCTTGCAATTGACTCAACACTATTTTGATGACCTGCTTCCTTTAGTAATTCGGCGATTTGATATAGTTTTAACGGAAGTCTTTCTTTGACCTCTTCCCATTTATCAAGGGTCAGGTTCAAATTTTCCGCCAATTCTTCATCTGTAATTCCTGCTTGGAGAAAGTTTATGATTAATTTCTGACTGCCCAACAGCAAGGCCTGCCGTTGGCGCAAAGTTAAATTGCAAATCTGTTGCCAAAAATGCCGTGCCAATGAATAAAATTCCGCCTCCGACTGTCCTTCGAGAGTATTTTGGGCAACCACATCCGTAACTGACTCAAGCGGTGACTCAATTAAATTCGGATTGCATTTATAATGCCGATTGATTTCGTTATAGGTAGTGCGGGCAGCAAATGATTGCCATTCTTCGGAAGACATTTCTTCACTTTTGGCTTGATTTTTCTTGCGCCAACTGAGTAAGCGCAAAACTATTCCTTGAACCAAATCCGAGGCATCCAAATGCCAGGAAAAGATAGTTTTCCGGTTGACGATTTTCTGCACCACTGGCAAAGCGGCAACCAAAGAATCATCCGAGGCCGTCTCAAAGGAGAAATCTTCGGCTAATTCCGGGACTTCCGTTTCCGGTATCTGTGGTAGTTCTTTTAATAGCGACCCAATCATTTTCATCCAAAAACGAAAAACTACTTTCAATGGCGGAAGACATTGAGAAAGAGTTCATTCGTTTCTCTAAATTTATTCACTTACAAAACCTCCTAAATTCACTTTTCGTTAAATAAATAAATTTTTTTGCCTCGAAAAGTAACCTTGGCACTTTTCGAGGGTTTTTATATATAGAGCAGTAGTTTTCGGCTAATGACTTTATTAGATTTCAAAAATTGAAAGCCTAACAAGATAAATTTCAAATTTGAATTGATTTTGCCTTAAAAAAATCACCTAAGTCAAGTCAAAATTACGCCTATAGAAAATAATTAAGTCTAATTAAATGAATAGATTAGAGTCAGTAGAAGTGTGCTTAAAAACTCTTGAACTCAAAGCAGAAATAGTTAATTTTCATAACTTTAACCGATTCAATAGAAAATATGATGATAAATTCTTTTGAAACAGAGAATCTACCAAATCTCGCTCGTTGCGACTTCCTTGATATATGTCTTTTAGGCGAAACCGGAACTGGTAAAACGCATACCGCACGACTTATACACGAATTAAGCCCGCGCAAAGATAAACCATTTGTCGCAATTAATTGTGCCGAACTCAGCGCATCAATAATTGAATCAGAACTTTTCGGATACGAGAAAGGTGCGTTTACCGGCGCGGTTTCATCTAAAACAGGAAAATTCGAAGCGGCAGCGGGCGGCACGCTCTTTTTGGACGAAATAGGCGAGTTTAACAACGATATGCAGGCGAAATTATTGAAGGTTGTCGATGAAAAATGTATTACCCGGGTTGGAAGTGTTGTTCCGCGTTCCGTTGATTTGCGAATCATTTATGCAACGAATCGGGATTTGAGTGTTTTCCGCGAAGATTTGCGCTACCGTATTGCCGCTTACACTTTAAAACTTAAACCGCTCAGGGAACGTCCGGAGGAAATTGTGCCGCTTGCAAATCAGTTCGTTACCGATTTCAGTCGTAAATCCGGAAGCGAAATATTGGTTGGCAAAAACGCCTTACAAGTTCTCTGCTACGCTGACTGGGGCGGAAATGTCAGGGAACTCCGCTCTTTTATTGAAAAGGTATGTCTTGATTCGCTCTTTTGCTTCGATAGGGATAAACCTGCCGGCGGGCAAGCACAAATCACGGAATTAACCGCCGAAATTCTGCTCTCAAATCTTTCTCATAATCAAGGCAATACCGAAAAGAATCATATGTTCAGTGAAAAAAGTGAATATGTAAATCTACCATTGACTGATCATCGGAGAGTGATTCAAGAGTATGACCGCCAATTAATTGAAATTATGCTCAAAAAAAATAATGGAAATGTTTCGCGAACGGCGGTTGCATTGGGCTTTAGCCGCTACGGGTTAATTAAGAAAATAAAACGATACGGAATCAAGTCCAAGGGATCTTAGGAGTTCTATTTTTGCCTTTTGTGTAAAAGCAAAAATTAATCTATCAAAAAATCTCAGAAAAACAAAAACTTCTCTGAAATTTCTGTTTCTTCGGCAACTTTTTTGCTAACTCTTATGTATAGTTTCGGGTAAAGATGTATTTACCATCGTTTTTGGCTTTTATTGAATTGCCTGGTGATCTTTTTGATATTTTTCTTCTTTGTTTGGACGGCTTTCTCGTCCTGTTTTTCCGTGATGTAAGCAAGTTCTTTATGCAGCTTGTTGTGACTAGCCCACCGCTCATTATCCAGACTTCCGTTATTGAGCGCTTCTTCGATTGCACAACCCCGGGTGCCGTTGTGTTCACAATTATTGTAGAAACATTGTGCAGTCATGGCTTCAATGTCTTCAAAACTGCTTTCCAGACCTTCTTCACTGACCCATAACTGCAGCTCTCTCATTCCGGGCGTGTCAATGATCAACCCGCCGTTTGGCAAAACGATCAATTCCCGCTTCGTGGTGGTATGCCGCCCGCGATCATCGCCTTCCCGCACTTCCTGAACTTTTTGTCTCTCGCCGGCGCCTAATAAATGATTGGTGATCGTCGATTTGCCGACGCCCGACGAGCCTAACAGCGCGACAGTCTCTCCGTCTTTGATATAACGGTAGAGATCAGTTAATTGCTCGTCCTGAGTTGCACTGAGGGGAACAATTGGCACGTTAGGAGCGATTCTTTTAACCTCGGCGATCCTGGATTCAACGTCCGCGCAAATATCCGCTTTATTCAATAATATGACAGGTTGTGCTCCGCTTGCCGAGACCATGACCAGGTAGCGCTCGATTCTTCGGAGATTGAAATCGTTATCCAATCCCGAAACCAGCATGACGGTGTCGATATTGGTGGCGACGATTTGTTCTTCGATCGAGGAACCGGAAACTTTTCTTGAAAACTTGCTCTTCCTCGGCAAAATAGCATGAATTATTGCCTGACTTTTATCTTCTTTGGGGCGAATGACCACCCAATCACCGACTGCCGGAAAATCGGAGCGGGTGTCGGCATGGTAACTCATTCTGCCGCTGACATCGGCTTTAATTTCCCCGGTTTTGGTATAAAGCCAAAAACTTTGCCGGTTCTCTAAATAAACTCTCCCGACACCGTAACCCTTATCGGCGTAATTTCGGAAATTTTCCTTAAAAAAACTATTCCAGCCTAATTGCTCGAGTTCCATATATTTCATTATTTTACAGGTTAAAAGAAAATAAGTGAAAAGATAAAAGAAATTGAAGAAAAAAGAGTGAAGTCTGCCGGCTCTATTTTTCCGGAAGAAAGTGTTTTCTCAAAAGACATCTTCAATAAATAAACCAGCCTTTCATAGTTTGGGTAAAACAAGCTAGGAAACGACCAACCGCAAAGTAAGCTATTTTTGTTGTTATATAATGGGTGATTCGTTCAACAGACCACCCATTTTAAAACAACGGATCGTTAAACTCAAATTTTACAATACTTTAACTGGACTAAGAATAAGAGTGATTCGTTCAACAGACCACCTCTGATACCTTGAACGAATCACTCTTGAAAGAAGCAACAAGTTTTTCGCACTTTCCACCTGTTTTCTTACCCGGCGACATTCGCGCCAAGGTTAATTTATCTAAAATGGTCATTATCGGATTAGTTCGCACCGACCGTTTCGCTTCTCAAGCGAAATGGTATCCCCGGCCTTCACGTCACGACCCAAACAAGCTGGAATCCTCAATAAAAACAAGCGGTCTAAATTGTTCTGAAAATCGAAGTCTCAGATTTTCGGGCAAGTTCAACATTCCGAAACCATCCTCTAAAACTCCTTCTTATTGATTCAAGCAGTCTAATGCCTAAACGAAATGGGGTTTTTAAAGTTTGCAAGATAAGTGAAATTAACGGGAGAGCGAAACAAACCCGCACGATTTCAAAAAATAAATTACTTGAGAGGAAAAAATATTTGTCTGCAAATCAATTATCAATGTCCTGTTTGCGTGAATTCGCGCCTTCTAATTCTCCGCTTTTTGCTTATCGAATCGAATCTTCGGGAAGTCCGATGCACGATTTGGCGCAGCACATCGCCGCCAATGATTTGTTCCGCCGCGATTTGGAAGAAACTTCGGTTTTGGGCGGAAACTTGGTAGTTCGTGCTGTCGAAGGCGACGAAAAACCTGCCCTTGAAAGGGTCAAAATCTTAAGTCTTGTATATGCAAAGCGTGTTTTCGGCAACCTGGAGGATGCCAAAGAATTTGTCCGTTGTGTGCAAAGCATTGCCGACCCGCAAGCAACCCAGTTTGAGCTTGAACAAATCGCCAGTTTCTATTACCGCGAATGCCGCCAGCGTGAGACGGCGGAAGTTTTGAAAGAAATGGCGTTTCTGGGAATGGAAATGACAAAAGTAACAGCCGAAACAAAAAAATTGGAAATTGAAAGCACGGAAAAAGAAATCGGCGAGATCAAACTGACACCGGCAGATGAAAAAAGAGTCCGTCAAGCTCAAAAGAATTTGCCACTCTTACCCGCCCCGACACCGAATTTCGATGCCGAGATGAAAGCTATCGAAAAGCAAATTTCGCGCAATTTCATTACCAAAGCACATCACGACGAATTCGCCGCTTATTATCTAAATGATGATGAAAAAACTCTCGAAGAACTCGACGACGATTTTCGTAAATTCGACGCTCACGAGCAATACACGGAAGACGGTCTGTTCGGACTTCAAATGTCAGGAACCTCACACACCGAAGTCGTTCTCGAACTCAACGCGGAAATCACCGCCGAATATTTGCCGGAAACGGTTCAACCGCTGGCAAAAACACTTCAACTGATCTTCGTTGGTTACGAAATCGGCGGACGGGCTGCACAGGTCGCCAGACATTTTGTGGCTTGCCGGAAAATCGAAAATCTTGATAATATTCGCGCCCGTGAAGCCTTTCGTCTGAACTTTCCGTTTATCGAAGCCGTCAAGCCGCAATTGACAGAGTTTTCACTTTTACCCCTTAAACGAGCCGAAATTTCAGAATGGATTGATTTGCAGCTTGACTTGATTTATTCACGCGAAGTCGTGCGACTAGCCCGGCGTGTGGGAATTGGAAAAGATGGTTCGTGGCAAGAATTTACGGTCAATCAAACCGTCAATCCTGAGTTTGATGAAAAGCAATACGCCAGCCAAATCTTCCAAATTCTACTTGAACAAATGGAGCGTGATTTTCACCTTTCGTCATTGCGCCGGAACGAAGTTTATCAAAGCGTTTATCTCAAAATCCGAGGCGCACTAGATACGGCGATTTTGACGCAAACAGCGGAAATTGCCCGCCGCGCCAAAGAAGAAAAACGGCTCAACTTGAAAGAATATACGACTCTTTCAACGGTGGCGAAATCTCAATTCGGCAAGCTCAACAATGCTCGTCCGAGTTCCACGCTTTACCGCCTTGAAAAAGAAATCAGACACGCCGATTCACGCAAAATCAGTTATCTCAAATGGGCGATGTATGGTTCAAATCTTCCGACGCATGCAGTTCATAAATTGCCGAAGCAAGAAATTCAACGGGCTTGGACCGCTCTTCGGTCTCGTGATCTGATTTTGAAACAAAAAGCTACCTCTGAATCCAACCGTGTTCTGCAACCGCAACTGCAATTTAACCAAACCTATCCCAATTCTCAGATTAAAGTTACGCCCACTATTCATTAAATTTCACTTTAACTCACACTCGAAAAACTCCGTTTGCTAAAGATCAGGCAAACGGAGTTTTTTATTGGGAAAAGACGAAATAAAGCGGCAAGAAAACACTTGAAACAGGTAGTTCTGACTCCCACTTGAGAGGAAATTATGACTTTTAATTTATTTGAAGTTAATCAAACAGCAACTGACAAGTTTTCTCCAAATTCTTCTATAAAAAAAAGCGATTTGCATCGTTTCATCGTCTTTGTCGCCGGCGGTGAGCGTCCCATTATTGCCTTTTCAAACTACCAAAGAGCAGAACGTCTGGCAATCATTTTCGCCCGGTTAGCAAATGCCCGAATGGAAGTTTTCGACTCCGAAAAAGAGATCTGTTATTTTGTTGAACCTTCCGAAGCAAATCACCAATTTCGTCATTAAAGATTCGGGCTATAAACAACAAAAAATAAAAGCGGCAAGTAGAAAAACGTGATGAACAAAGAAGTAAGGCAAGCGCAAAAAGGCGTAGGTTCAGAACTCAAAATTTATCACTCAAAAAAATTAAAAAATTAAAATTTAAGGAGCCAATAACAAATATGTCAGCAAAAGTTAGAATCAACGGAAATCTGGGACGCGATCCCCAAACACGTATCAATGCCAACAACACTTTTATCGCCAATTTTTCGCTTGCGGTTAACATTAAAAGAAAAACCGCGACGGGTGACGTTGAGCAAACTGATTGGTATAACATCACGGCGACCGGCAAACAAGCTGAGGTGCTTGCCCAATATGCTCACAAAGGAGACCCGCTTCTGGTTGAAGGCAAACAAACCATCAATCCGTGGACAGACCGCGAAGGAAACGCCCGTGTTTCGGTTGATGTTCTCGTCCAGGACTTTCAGTTTCTCGGAAAAGCTAATCGCACAAATGACACAGGGGAAACCGCGCCCGAAGCATCAGACAGCTTAATTCCCGACGACATCCGTGAAGAACTTGCAGCTATGAATGCTACGGACGACCTCGACTTTTCAGGCGATAACTTTCCTGCCGTGATGTAATCCGAACCATCAGGCAATAGTAGCTAAATTAAGGTTGCGTTGCCTGATAATCTATCCCGACTTTTCAGTTTTCCTCATAAATTCCTTACTTTTCTTCTCCTGTTAAAAGGAGGCTTGGAACGCAAACTTCAAGCCTCCCTCTCATTTCAACAAAGTCTTTTTTTTAATTCCAATCAGGGATTTTTAAAGTCTGCAAAAGGCGAAATAACAATCGGCGGTAGATTTTTTGAGCCGATTAAAACTACCACTTAAAAGGAGAAGAAAATAAATGAGAACCATAGTTTTTGATCAAGGATTTAACCGTTTCGAATATCGAAATATCGTTCAGCTTGAACGTGTAAAACTAAATCATCTGCTAACTGAGGAGCGTCGCATTATTGAAATGTTAACCCGTTCCGCTGAAAAAACAATTAAGTCAAAACCTCAAATTCTGGCTGATACGAAATTTATTTGGAGAAACATTCTTAATCATCGCCTCGTCAGAGATGTTCGCTGCCGTCTTGATTGTTTGACCGACGCTTATCCGCAATTTGTGCAACAGGTTAAAGCTGTCCGTGCTTTAATTAAAGAAAGATTTTTTGCGGCGATGGATGCCATTCGTTATGCCGCCCAAGTTTCAATTTATCGCACCAATTAATCGGTTTAAGGAATTGACTTTGTGATAAATTATCTATGATGAAGCCAATAATTTATCTAATCGGCGATGCCACCCAACCTCATTTTAACGGTAACAAAATCATTGCTCATATCTGTAATGATATTGGGGCTTGGGGCAAGGGATTTGTCCTGGCATTGTCGAAAACTTCTCCTCTTCCCGAACTTGCTTATCGTGAATGGTATGCCATGCGCCAACAAAATGATTTCGCCCTCGGAGCGGTTCAATTTGTTTCGATTGCTCCCGACATTGTCGTTGCCAATATGATTGGGCAGCACGGCATCAGAGCAAAGCGCGGTGTGCCGCCGATTAGGTATGAAGCGGTTGAAACGGCTCTGAAAATTGTCGGTAAGGAAGCATTTTCTAACCAGGCATCAGTCCATTTGCCGCGCATCGGTTGCGGATTGGCAGGGGGGTTCTGGGATAAAATAGAGCCGCTGATAGAAAAGCAAATCTGTGCGTTTGAGGTAGAAGTATTCGTTTACGATTTAGCCTGAAATCGGCTTCCGAATCTTATCTTGAACAATAAAAAAGCTTGAATTCGTTTCCAGTTTAGAGGAAAGGTCTTCAGGCTTTTTTTATTGCGCTAATTAAACTGTCCCGTTTATTTTTTCCCTCTTTTTTGCCCGCCATCCTTTGAATCCGGTATCACGGGCTAAATGAGATTTATAGACTTCATTCAATATTTCGCCGTGGCTGACCGGGTAGCTGGAACATTCACTCACGAATTGCACATATTCATCAGCCAAATCAGCAATTTCTTCATCTACCTGAGCTACAATTTTCCGGCTTTGCTTGCGACGGATGTTGATTAAAGGTTTAAAAGCAGGGGCGTTTCCTACGTTGTTCGGCGTTTTAATTTTATCGTCTGGTTTTTCTGTTATTTCTTCCATTTATTAAATTCCTCGGATTAGTATTTTGAAACCTTAAACCCGATCTCAATTTCGTAAATCCTGCGAAACTTAGATGGATTAAAACTTCGGAATCGCTTAATTCAATTGCTATGCCACAAATGATAATTCGCCATTTAAAATAGAAAAAAAACCTTACTATATGCGAATTATTTAAATAAAAATAGCCCCCAAAAGATGAATGAAGCGAATAAAAAAAGCCACTCATTGACTGTATGACAAGTAGTGGTAAAAACGATTCGTTCTTGCACCAAAAACCCAATAAACATCGGCATTAGGACATTGCAAGCCTGCAAGAAATTATAAAATTGCCCGATTTTAATTCTACTTACACTCTAAACTCGTTTATTTGCAATCTTTACCGCACACGGTTGGCAGATTTCCACCAATGCTATTTTCTTGCACATTAAACCAATGATAATTAACTACTTGCCGCTTTTGCAAATTTTATATTTCCCCTTAAACCATTGATTTCAAAATGGATGCCCTGCTTGCAAAAAAGCGCAAGAATTTTGCACAAGTTTTTTTGTGGCAAACAAATTGCTTAGGGTTACAAATGAAGCGATAAACCTTTGTGAAATAAGTAGAAAACCAAAATGAAAGATGAGAACAAATTTTTAAGCCGGAGCCGGGACCGCGAAAAATGGAAAAGGAAATTGTCCGGGCAATTAAGAAATGAAGCTAAAGCGGAGGCAATTTATTTCCGCCCGAATTTAGCGGATGACAGACGTATTCGTGATTTAGCCGAAATGATGGGTGAAACGAAAAACGCCATTGTCGAAAAGCTCGTTGCCTGCACCCTTCATAATAGTGCATTTATCACCAAGAAACTTACTGAGCAAAAGAATTCGTTCCGGCGACTCGAAGACAACAGCGAAGCGGTGGTCAACGCTTCGGTTGAAATTCTGACTTTGCTTGAAGAAATCCGGCGCAGGAATGTAACGCAAGAAAGATTGACGAATTCCCTTTTGAGCGAAATTTATTGTATGGTTCACACCGCCGTTTCGCTCATGAGAACCGTGCTTTTGCAAATGCTCGGATTGACCCATAAAGAAACGTCAAACACACAATTACCACCGCAGGTTCTGGCTTCGTTTGATGAAACAAGTGATTTAACGATTACGCGAAGTCTGGAAGATTTGGAATCAGTAGCCAATTACCACCAAATCGAAAACAATAAATTTATCAGCGAGAACCTGTTCTGGAAGTCGAAATTAAGAGACTCCTCTTCTGAATCAAAAGAGAATTAATTTTCGCAAAAATTACCAATATGATAATCAGCATTAAATCCGGCGCATCAGGCGCAAGTTCCAGAGGGCTGGTTCATTATCTCGCCCACAGCAAACTAGACAAAACTAAAGAAGAAGTTGAAAGACGCGAGTTTTTTAATGAATCCGAAAACTGTTTGGATGTTAAAAGAGCAAACCAGCATTTGAGTTTAACCGGCACGAAACCAGGTTCTCAAGAATTACTTCACCTAGTTATCGCTCCCGGCAAAGAAGAAATTGAGAGTGTCGGGGATGATTTAAAGTCCCGAAAAGAAGCTCTCAAAGCTATAGTGCGGGCAACAGTTGCCCAACTTGAAAAAGAAATCAAAGCTAAAAAAATAAAATGGATCGCCGTCGCACATTTTAATACCGCTAATCCGCACGCCCATCTCGCTGTCCAGAAGGAATTTATTAATGAAAGTGGACAGGTTGAAATTTTGCGAATAAACCGGCAAATGCTTCATTACAACGCTCGCGGAGAAAACGGGGATAAAAAACTTCACAAGGGAATATTAATTTTAGCTGCTGAAAATAAACTGACGGAAATTGCGGCTCAGCCAGAAAAGAAACGAGAAAATATTATCAATACCGAAGCCGATAAAAATGTTGGAAAATCGAAGATCGAAGGCGAAAATCAACTACAAGATCAATCCCAGCCAACAAAAATTTCCAATTACCAAGAGCGAAGAATTTTAGCCGAAGAAATGCTGGTCGCAGCGGAAATTACGCGACGGATGCGAAATATTGAGAACTTGATTGAACACGGAGACAAAAAACGCTTCAAAATTAAAGACGAAGAAACCGGAAGAACACGCCACGTTTCCCTTTTCGACCTTGAGCAGAAAATTGAAATTGTCAGTCGCCAAAAAGCCCGGCGGCAACATCCGAAAAATCCCGAAAAACTTGCCGAATTAATTTCATTACTTGCCGAAGAAGAACGAGCCAAACATTTACCTGTCATCACACAGCAAGAAACGATCCACCGTCACGTTCTCGGATTTGAGTATCGTCATTTAAACAACGCTGAAGAAAAGCACACGCAATTAAATAATCAAAAACTACTGATTGAGAAAAAGTATGAACGTCAGAATACTTCGATTCCAATCCCTATTTTCACGCCTGATGAGATTCAGCGACTTCAAACAGAAGCCTTTCGAGAGCAAAATGTCGAACAAATTTTACTACTGGAAAATATCCGCCAAATAAACGCTTCAGAGTTGCAACGTCCCAGCCGCCGCGAGAAAGATATGCAAGAGTTTTTGGCAATCAAAATCGTTGCCGCTCTCAAACTCGAGGCAGCGGAAAAAAGACTCGCCGATTTTTCTAAAACTAAAGATTTCGTCAAAGTCAAAATCGGCAATACCTATTGGTCACATAATTCACTTGAGCAGCGCAACAATCAAAACTCTTCTAAAACAGGTTTCTTAAACCAAATTAAAGCAAAAACGGTCCGGCTTATTTTTCATCCTGAAAAGAAGACTTCTACACCGGAAGAACTCAATTATCCGCTTCTCCACCAACAAATTTCGGATGTGCTCGAAGACTTGAAAAACGGACGGCGTAATGAAATCGAAAAACAAAAAGAATTTAACCAAACTTTCAATAAAATTTTTAACGCGGAAACAAATCCGAATAAAACCACTTTTGCGCCCGCTTTTTCCACCTTTGAACTGGCGGAAATTGAAGACCTTGTCCAAAGTGCCGGGCGCGTTGAACTTCAAGAAAAATCCCTGAATTGGCAAGAAACATTTCTGCTTGAAAAATCAGCCCACACACAAAACAAACTGACGAATAAAAACCAAAGCGTTCCCCTTCAAAACGAAATGAAAAAACAACTTTCAGAAACGGCCGAAAAAATTATCAGCAAGTTTATTTCGGGACGCGTCGCCGCCAGAGTTGTCATAGCAAGCATAAAAGTCACGGAGGCACAAGAAAATATTGACCGTTTCAACCGCCATAAAATGTTTATCAAACACCGTGTTAAAGATGCCGAAACGGGTGCGGAACAGATGGTATCTTTACGAGACGTTGATGCGAAAAAACCTTATCATTTGCTTGATAGAATTCTCCTGCAAGTATTTGAAGCTAAAGAGCAAAAACACGAGCGCGAATTGGTGCGGCAAGCCGCAAACAATAAAGAAAAAGAATTGACGATGGATTTGGAAAGCAGTAAAGCGCGACTTTCACGTTTTGAAAATCAAAAAAACGAACTGCAAGTAAAATACAGTAGCAAAATTGAAACTGCACCTGTTTTCACGCCCAAAGAAATTGCCGCGCTTGAGTCACGAAAATATCAAACAAAGGATAAACAGGAAGCAGAACATCTGGCAAGAATTATTACTGAAGCCGAAAAAAATAATCGCGTTGAAAGAGTTCAGGATTTATTAAATAACACAGCGAAAGAATTGGAAAGTCTTTCACCGCATTTATCCAACGAGCGTGAACCGGAAAATTCGCCATACAATCAAAAAAATCCTCTCAGGCAGGCAACCATTGAAAATCGAGAAATTGCCAGCCAACATTCAGTTGAAAAAAATATTCAGCCAACCTCAATTCAAAGCAAAACGATTGAAAACGAAAAAACGATTGGCAAAGAAAAAGGGCGAAGTAGATGAAAGAAAGCTAAGTTTTTTTGAAAAACCGGAAGATACGGCACACTGATTGCACTTTCTCTCAAATAAGGAACTTTTAGGTAATTTTTCAAACTAATTCCGAAGTTTATTTTTCTGAAGATGCCAAATGAGTGAACAATCGTCAATTACCAAAACAAGCGAAATCAATCCCCGAACGGCACGTGCCGTTGCCGCCATCTTGAGCCAAACGGCAACCGACGAGGCTTTGCAGGCACTAAACCAATCAGACGGACGTAACCAATCCGAGCAGGCTTCATTTTTAGCTAAGCAATCACCTTTCCTGAGAGAAATTTATGAGCAGGGCGGCACTGTCCGGGACGGTGTGTTGACCGTTCCGAAAGAGAATCTAAGCGTCCCACCCGAAATTCAACTCGTAACCCTTCACACAGCGGTTGAAAGGTTGACGCGCATTACGGGAGATTCAGTCAAAGCCAAAGAACTTGCTCCACAGTTAGTTGAAATGGGCGAACGAATTGCCGGAAGCCAGGCGGACGGTGAAACGCGCCTGAAGGTTTTCGGCTGGCTCTACGGTTCACTTGAAGGCAAACAGGATTTACTCCCCAACAATACGCAAAATCAGGAACTCCAGCAGCACGACCCCTCTGAAACCCTATTTAGCGAAAAATGGCAGCAAATTATCGCACTATCCGAAGCCCTCGCTGCACTTGAACCGAAAGACACTTTACCGGAAAATTCCCTTGACGAATTCAGCGAACGAGAAACGGAAACCAGACTTGAACAAGTTGAAAATTTCACCGAATCCGCACTTTACGAAAATGCCGTTGCCACTGAAAACTCTGAACGAGCGGAAGAAATCGTTTTAGGCGGTGGTCTCATCGGATTCGAGCGAGTCGAAATCGGATCGGACTTGCCAAAAATCCCCGAAAGTCTTTCGCTGATTGATTTTGAAAAACTACTCGGAAAGACAGGCGAAATTGATTCACAACTTGAACGCGGGTTTCCAACACGAGAAATTCTTGCCCCTTTTCGCAGTTATGTCGAACTAACCAGGCTTGATAATGAACTGCGGCTGGTTGAGGAAGAATATGCAAAAGTTAAAGCGAAACAAATCGGTAATGAGCAAGAATCGCCAATAAATTATCGTTTCATTGCCACCCGCGAAGAATTACGCGAACTGAGTGATGACAGACAAACGATTGAAAAACTTTCAAATGACAAAACCAAATTACAGGAAATTATCAAAAACGGTTTTGATGAATCGGTTGACCGCCCGAAAGTTGAGCAGTCAAACCTTGAGCGAAACTTTGAATCAGGCGTAAGTAATCAAATTGCCAAGAAATTAGGGCAAAAAATCGAATTAAGCGAAGACGAAACCGAGTTGCAAAAGTTTCTTATCCAGGAAAAAAGCATTTTGGGTGAAATAGAAACGCTTTCGGAATCAATCAGCGAACGAGAAAACTCTTTTCGACCCTTTAAGGAACTTACTTCTGAACAAATTGCACCAGAAAGACAAAGAGAATTAACCAACCAGGTTTTGTCTTTGGAACTTCCCGTTCCAAGCGTTCTTAAAGAAAAACATCCCGAACTAACTCCAAAGGAAAGAAAAGAAAAACTGACACGAGGGAACACCTTTGAAATCCAGAGTCCGGCGGAATACTTATTTGTTAAAGAAGCAGCAAATAAACATTTTCTTGTCTTACGGGAACGTGAAATCAAAAACGAATACCGAAAATTTGACAATAAAAATGTCGGCGAATTCAAAGACTCAAAACTGGCACGTCAGGAATTAACTGCCCATCGAGAAAAATTAAATAATCTTAAATCAATCGAACCTATTTTTGCTTACAAAATCAAGGGCAGCAACCGGATCATCAATGCCAAACCTTCGGAAAGATCTATCGCCGGTTACAAGTTCGCCAACGAATTTATTCATTATCAATTGAAACAGCCGGAAACTCGCTTGCGCCGTGAATCAATTGATTATCGTCAATATGCCGAAAGATTAGAATCGGCAAAAACTTCTCAAGATGTTATCCGCGAAGCCTATAAAATCCGACAGGAAAATCATCAAGCCGTTGGAGTTTGGAAAAATGTGACTAAAGAAGAACGCCGTGAGCTTCAACGTCCATTAACGAAAAATGAGATGACTCTCCTTTTTCTTGAACAACCGACGAAAAATTACACGGCGGAAATGTCGGTTCTCAAATACAACTTCGCACATTATTCCGAAGCAAAACGCCGGATGACTGACGCGCTCGAAACTGGAAAATTAGAGCCAAGTGCGGAAGCCAAAAAACTTGTTGAAAGCCTGGAATCAAGATTAGGTCGCCGTAACCTTCAAACCAAACAAAAGGCAACCAAACATTTTTTTGAAAGCCTGAAAACCGAAAATAACCAGCTTTTTATCAAAAATGATTTTGATCACCAATCCGCTTATCAAAAATTGCCGCCTCACGAAAAAGATTGGGTATATCGTTCGGCTTTGGAACAAAAAGAAAATCTTGAATATAAAATCGCTTTTGAGCAGGTAAAGAAAGCGGCTACTGTCTCACCAACGCCAAATCTGCCCGCCACGAGTGAAATTACCTCAAATTTGCGAGAGGAGTTTTCCGCCGGAACTCTTTGGCATCAAGCCGCAATTTTGAGTAATCAAAGAGAAACGAAAGATTTTGTGCGTAATGCGGCAAAAATTGATGAAAAGATGCTGCAAAGCATTGGTTTTCTGATTCATAACCAAAGCCAAACCAACAATTTGCGAGTTGGCGAATGGCTCGAAAAGCAAAAATCCGCCGAACTGAAAACTGCCGGAGAAATCCTTAAGACCTTCGCCAATGCAACCCGCGAAATTAAAAAAAATCAGCTTACCCTTTCTGTCAAAATCACCGAAAGCGAACGAGTCTCCGCCTCCGATTACAAATCTTTATTTGAGCGATATTTCCCCGAGAGGTTGGAAAAGCACCAGGAATTTCACATTGGAGAAAATGAAAAATTCAAACTTGAACAATCCCGCCGCAACGGTCAATCCGAACTCCTTAATTCTTGGATAAATGATACCCAAACGGCAATTTACCGAACTGATACCCCTGCCAGTGTTTTTGAAAATGAACAGTTTATTGTCAAAGAAATCGAAAAAATTAAAGCATCGCAGATTGAATGCCGGCGGGCAAATGAAACTAAAAATGCAATTGCGCTCAAAATTGAAGAAAAAACACAAAAAGAATTAGCCAAGAATTCAAAAAGATTCTCCAACAGCGATTTGCAAACGGCTGTAAAATCCGCATTGATGGCAGAAAATTCGGACAACCTTTCGGGCAAGCAAAAAGCCATTTTTCAAATAGCACAGGATAAAATTTCGATTTCGGAATTTGAAAAATTTACGACAAATTCCAAACAACTGGAAAATGGACTGCTGGAAATCAATCAGAGTTTTGAAAGGATTGCCGAACTTCGCCTCGAAAATTTGCCATATATAATTCAACCCGAAAAAACAGAACAAATTGAATCCCTCCAAAAACTATACGAAACCAATCAGAAACAGTCTGAAGCACATTTAATTACCATCGCAGCGCGTGAGAAATTCCTAGGTGGAACAATTAGCAACAGTAATGAATCTATAAACCTGACCCAATCAATTTCGGCTGAGGAATTAGAAAAAACGAGGATTGAATCAAACCTTCAAGCCAGAATTGCTCTCGAACCCGTTGAATTAAACGAAGAGATCAAAGATAGGGAAATAGAAGCTCAAGTCTTGGAATTTGCCGACGCACTTGAAGCGGCTCATCAGATGAAGTTACACAGCACATCCGACTCAGAAATAGCCTCAAGTTTTGCTGTTGCCGAAATGAAACGCAAAAACCTGATTAAGTCTTTGCAAAAAGAAAATGCCATTATTTCGCCTGAAAACGAGCCCATTACCCTCAAAATTTATGAACGCGAATTGGCTCGAAATGAAAAGGCTATCGCACAGGCAAAAATCTCCGAAATGATCGAAACCGGAAAAATTTCTCTCGCTGAACTCGAAACAAAAAAAGCTAATGAAATTTTTTCGATGACAGAACGGGAAGAAATTCGGCTTGAAGCCGGGATGAGAACCCGCGAAAATCTCGAACCGAAAGAACTTTGGGCAAAACGGCAAAACTTAAGCGAAAAATTGCAACAAACTGCTCTTCAGGCAAGTGACGCTCTCGAACGTGCCCACGAAATTTATCACACTCCCGAAGCAAAATCTGAGGAAGTTATAAAAGCGTTTTCAGCCCTTGATGTTGACATCATCAAACTGAAAAAAGAGCGTCGAACCGAGCACACTGCTACCAAATTCATTAACTTTAAAACCGAATTTAAGCGTGACCTTGCTCAGATGTTCGAGAATGGTCAACGACTTGAAAATACACATCTGCTGACGGCAATGACAAAAGGCTTGATGTTGGACGCTTTAGAAAAACAAGAAGTTCAGTCCGATAAAATCGGTTTAAGTTCTGAAAAATTAACTGAAATCAGTCGGACTATTATCTTAGCAATGGCTGAGGAAAATAAGCGTGAAAATATACTTTCCGCCCATAAATCGCCTGTTTCTGTTCAAGAAAGTCGTCATGAGCAGTCAAAATCCAGCCCACAAAATCAGATGATTCCCACTAAAATCAGGCAATTTGAACATCACCGATAATCGGTTTGGGTAATTTTATATTATATGGATTTTGATGATAAAAAATATAACTGTCTAGTTTTATTTATTTACGTTGCCTTTGCTTCAGATTAGGCCGGAAAACTTCGCTTATTCTGATCAAAGTAGATTTGAAATTCTTTTGGTTGGTTTTACAATAAATAATTTTTTAGTAATTAATTATACTAATTCATTTAACCTCCTACGAAACAATTTTGTTCCGGAATGTCGGAGGTTAAAATTTAGGGTTAATTAGATAATTTAAGAAAACTTAATCAATGCTTTGCCTTTTAATTAGGAATTTCCTCCGATTAAGTCTAGACAATCTTTCAGATGATGATTGAAACTTAAGAAAAGATTTAAATTGCAAAAATATGGAACAGAAAACTGATTGGGTGTTTAGTGTCGGCGACTTGATTGGAAAGTATAGAGTCATTGAACCAATTGGTGCCGGTGCTTTCGGACAAGTTTACAAAGTCGAATGGGATACAGAAAACATTACGAGAACTGCCGCTCTTAAAATTCTTATTGAGATAAGTAAAAGAATTTAAATAAAGTAATCCAATAAGATATTTTTGCATCTAATAGAAATGCGAAGTAAAAAAGAACATTATGAGAGGGATTTTGTCGGAAAGCAACTGAGTTATTATCTGAATTTGCCAGAAAAGCAGAAGCGA
>JANOEF010000071.1:0-2959 GCA_031413075.1 Acidobacteriota bacterium
TTTGAATCAAATTGGACGAAAAAAGGTTTTATGGAAAGCGTCGAAAAGATTCAGGAACAAATCCTGGCCGGTAATGCTTACCAGGTAGTTTTATCACAAAGATTCAGCCGTCAGGTCCGGGCCTCGCCAATTAATATTTATCGTGCCCTGCGGACAACCAATCCGTCTCCGTATATGTTCTACCTCAAGTTCAGTGACGACATTTTAATCGGCGCATCGCCCGAAATGCTGGTTCGTTGTCGGGGAAATAAACTTGATTATCGTCCGATTGCCGGAACTCGTCCACGCGGCGCAACCGAAACCGAAGATTGGATCTTAGGCGAAGATATGCGCTCTGACGAAAAAGAAATTTCGGAGCATGTCATGCTCGTAGATTTGGGGCGCAACGATTTAGGCCGGATTGCCGAATACGGTTCGGTTGAGGTCGAAGATCTGATGACCATTGAGCGTTACAGCCACGTTCAGCATCTGGTCACAAGTTTGACCGCAACTTTGCGCGAAGGACTTGACTGCTTTGATGCTCTTGCCTCGTGCTTTCCGGCCGGAACGGTTTCAGGTGCGCCAAAAGTGAGTGCCATGCACATCATCAAATCGCTCGAACCAACTCAGCGCGGAGTTTATGCCGGTGCGGTCGGCTATATTGATTTTGCCAATAATCTCGATACCTGCATTGCCATTCGGACTCTGCAGCTGCGCGACCAGACGGCCTACATTCAATCAGGTGCGGGAATAGTGGCGGATTCTGTTCCTGAAAAAGAATATGAAGAAACCATTAACAAAGCCCGGGCGCTGGTCAAAGCGATTGAGATCGCGGAAACAGGTTTGTAAAGTGAAAGAGTGAAAAAGTGAAAAGGTGAAAAAGTTGGTTGAGTTGGCGTATCCAATTTGAATTAAAACTACGGTTACGAAACAAAAAGTGAAAAAGAAAGTTGAGTGTTTTGAAGATTTGTTTATTTGGCAAAAAGCAGTTGGATTTGCCAAAGAGATTTATCTGCTGACCGAAAAGAAAGGTTTGAAAAATGATTTCGGCTTGAAAAATCAGATGAGGGATTCGTCAGTTTCAATTTCAAGTAATATTGCCGAAGGATTTGAACGGCGTTCTCGCAAAGAGTATCTGAACTTTTTAAATATTGCCAAAGGTTCGGCAGGTGAAATAAGAAGTCAGCTATATATTGCATTTGAAGTAGGTTACATTGAGAAGTCCGAACTGGAAAGTTTGCGAGAAAAAGCCAGGTTTTTGAGTGGTTCAATTACAAATCACATCAATTCAATCAATAATGCTGAAGAGTGAAATAAAACTTTTTTACTTTTTCACCTTTTCACTTTTTAACTTTTATGATTTTAGTAATAGACAATTACGATTCTTTTACCTACAACATCGTTCAGTATTTGGGCGAACTCGGGGCCGATTTGCTCGTCCGGCGCAATGACGAAGTAACAACCGAACAGATCAGGAATGATCTGAGACCTGAACGGATTCTGATTTCGCCGGGCCCCGGAACACCGGATGATGCGGGAATATCCCTCGAAGTCCTGAGAGATTTCGCGGATAAAATACCGATTTTGGGCGTTTGTCTCGGACATCAGGCCATCGGCCAATTTTTCGGCGGACAGGTTGTCCGCGCTCCGATCCCGGTTCATGGTAAATACGCTGAGATTTGTCATGACGGCAAAGGACTTTTTGCCGGGCTTACCTATCGGTTCAAGGCAGGGCGGTATCATTCGCTAATTGTTGACCGCGCAGGGCTTCCTGACAGTTTGGAGATTTCTGCGACCACGCCCGACGGATTGATTATGGGGGTTCGACACAAAACGCTGAAAGTCGAAGGGGTTCAGTTTCACCCGGAATCAATTTTAACGGTCGAAGGGAAAAAACTCTTGCAAAACTTTCTAAATCTCTGAGATAGTTGGTAATGGTTAATGGTTAATGGTTAATGGTTAATTATTAATTGTTACCTTGCTTAAATTGTTTTACCTATCACCTCCGTTTCGCTTGTGCTTGTAAAAACTTAGAAATACATGGGTTAAAAAATGATAAACTTGAGTTTAACAAACTTTAAATATTGATGTATAAGAAGTTAACAAAGTTTTTTTGCGAAACGTCAGTATCATTTTTCTGTCTTTTTTGAACTTATAATTCAACTTAATTTACAACAACGTATTTTTTTGAACTGGCAAAATTGCAATCCTCATCTTGGCAATTAACAATTAACAATTAACCATTTACAATTAACTAATTATGTCCAAAACCGAATGGCTGCTTGCCACGCCGATTTCCGCTACTAATAGCAAAGCTGATACGCCTTTGCACCATTTTGTCGTGCGACTGATGCGCGGCGAAAATCTTTCGGTGGACGAAGCCTCTGATTTTTTCAACGCTTTGACCGATGAAAATGCCAATCCGGCCCAGATCGCAGGTGGCTTGGTGGCTCTGGCGGCCAAAGGTGAAACCTTTGAGGAACTGGCCGGAATGGCCCGGGTGATGCGCCAGCGGAGCGTCAAAATCAACTCACGCCACAAAAATTTTATTGACACCGCCGGGACGGGTTCGAGTTTGAATAAGACCTTTAATGTTTCAACTGCCGCCTCGTTCGTGATTGCCGGCGCCGGCCTCGCAGTTGCTAAACACGGCAACCGGGCCGTGACCAGCAAAACCGGGAGCGCGGATGTTTTAGACAAACTTGGGGTCAAGGTTGTGTGCGACGCCGCCTTTCCAATCGAGCGATGTTTCAGCCGTGAGCTGATGGATTCCGGCGGCGACGGTGACTTGTGAGTAACGGCCATCGATCACCGGATTGGTTACCGGCACGCCGTCGAGAACCAGTGTTGGGTTCTTACCATCGACAAGCTGCGGGATGCGCAGCCGTGCGGTGGTGCCTGCGGGCACGGTGCAGGTGAGACTTAATTGGCCGTTCGCCAAGGTCCAGGAAACCGGGACGACACCGTGCTCGGTGACGAC
>JANOEF010000072.1:0-2769 GCA_031413075.1 Acidobacteriota bacterium
ATCGCCGCAAGCACGCTGTAGGGCGGCTTCAGGATCGGGAGGCCCTGGACCGTCAGACTCCCACCTCCTTCACCTCCACCACCCCCTCGACCTCCACCAGCAGGTGCAGCGGCTACCGCAGGTGGCGCAATGGCTTTTGCCAACAAAGTTTTACCCGTTCCCGGAGGTCCGACCATCAGCACACCTTTCGGAATTCGACCGCCAAGTTTTTGAAATTTTTGCGGATCTTTCAGAAATTCGATAATTTCCTGTAATTCTTCTTTGGCTTCTTCAACCCCGGCGACATCTTTAAAGGTAATGCGTTTTTGTTGATTATTCAGGAGTTTGGCACGTGATTTGCCAAAGCTGAGAGCCTTGTTGCCACCTGCCTGCATCTGGCGCAGCATAAAAACCAAGGCGCCGATCAATAACAAAAACGGCAGTGCGTTGATAATAAATAACCAAAAGAATCCGCTCGAAGCCGGTTCTTCCGTGGTTTTGATACTACTGGGCGACGCTTCGTTCACCTCACCAACAGCTTTATAGATGGCTTCACGCATCACATCACTGCCAATATTGGTGTAGTATTTTTTACCATTACTATCAGTCAGCTCGATCTGAGATGCTTTGAAAAATGCTTCTTTAATCTCCTTGTTTTTGATGCTCGTGATAGCACGGTCAACGGTGTACTCTGTCGGACTTCCGCCCTGCGAACGCTGAATAAAATACACAAACAGCAACGCACTCGAGATAATCATTAACCACAATAGAATTTGTTTTGCTTTAGAACTCAATTTTGCCTCCAACCTTACTTTACAACTATAAACATTAACGATGACTAAATTAATTATCGTAACTTAGGATGAAATTTTCCAAACAATCGTTGTGTGTAACAAAACAGTTACAAATCCGAAAAAGATCTCCCACATTTGATTCTAGTTGCCGAATCAGCTTTTTTCAACCTCTGTTTTTCCAAAAAAGACTTTTCCCTCTTTTTTTATCACTTTTTCACCATTTGGTAACTCAACTTCCCGGCCACTTTTCGGGCTTAAGATTAAACGTTCGATGGAGTCCAGATGTTTCAAATCAAGCGCGCGCAAATCGCCTCGATGACCTGCTAACCAGTGGCGTAAAACTCGCATCCGCATTGATTTAGATAGTTTTTTAAACTCATTTTGAGATAGATTTTCCGAAAAATAAAGTCCATTTTTTTCTAATTCTGCTGATTGTTCGCCCAAAAGATTAGCCGTTTGGGAAAGCGTTTCAACAATTTTCGGATTTATTTTTTTGAGCATCGGAATTATTTCTTTTCTAATCTTCACCCGCACAAATTTTAGGTCTTCATTCATCGCGTCATCCATGAATTTTACTTTGTAGTCCAGGCAAAACATCTCGGTATCTTCGCGTTTGGCCCAATTTAATAAAGGTCGAATCACTTTGATTTTGGATTTTGGGTCGGCTTTTCGGACGGCCTTCATCCCTGAAAGCCCGTCAAGTCCGCTTCCCCGGATCAAATTTAGGATTAAAGTCTCGGCCTGATCATTTTTTGTATGGCCGATCAGAATAGCCTCCGCCCCGCATTTTTCAGCTACTTCGGTCAGAAATGCGTATCGCGCCAATCGGGCATTTTGCTCTAAATTACCTTTTTGATTTTGAAGTTTGGTGAGGGGGTGGTCGAGATTGGTGAAAAATTCCAGATTAAGTTTTTCAGCAATTCCTTGCACAAACCCGGAATCTTTTTCACTTTCGACACCTCGTAAATGATGATTAAAATGAGCAACGACAAATCTTAACTGGAGTTTGTTTCTTTCCATGAGTTCATGGAGAGCCAGAACCAGCGAAACCGAATCTGCCCCGCCCGAAACAGCCACAATCATTGTCTGATCCGCAAAAGGCAAATCAAGTTTGCGCCACTCGGTCAATAAATTTCGGACAAATTTGTGCATTTTTTTCCAAAATAGTCGAGAGACCGAAAAATTTATTTATTCCTCAATTTCTAAACTGCGTCCGGCTTCGTTGATAGCTTCAAAAACTCTCTCAGGTGAAGTTCCGCCGATTTGATTTTTACTGGCCAAAGTTTTTTCCAAACTTAAAGCCTCAAAAACGTCCATTTTAATTTCACTTGAAAATTTCTGAAAATCTTCCAAACTCAATTCGTTCAATTCTTTACCAAGTGACATGGCATATAAGACAGTGCGCCCGACAGCATCATGTGCTGTACGAAAAGGAATGCCCTGGTTGACCAGATAATCTGCCAATTCGGTCGCGTTGAGATAGCCTGTAGTGGCCGCAAGCAGGGTTTTATCTTCGCGTAATTTCAGATTTTTCAAAACAATATCTGCCACTTTGAGCGACATTTTAACCGTCTCAACCGTGTCAAAAACTGCTTCTTTATCCTCCTGCATATCCTTGTTATAAGCCATCGGCAAACCTTTCATCATTGTAAGTAAGGCAGTTTGGTGCCCAAAAACACGACCCGCTTTTCCGCGAATCAGTTCCAATGCATCCGGATTTTTCTTTTGCGGCATGAGGCTCGAGCCCGTCGAGACCGCATCGCTGAGTTCAACAAACTGAAATTCGCTCGAGGCGTAGAGAATCAAGTCTTCGGAAAAACGTGAAAGATGAACCATTATCAGCGCGCAGGCTCCGACAAACTCAATCGCAAAATCACGATCTGAAACGGCATCCAGACTGTTTGCCGACACCCCTTCAAACCCCAGTTCTTTGGCTACTGATTCGCGGTCAATTTCATAAGCGGTCCCAGCCAACGCAGCTGAACCGAGCGGAAGC
>JANOEF010000073.1:0-1766 GCA_031413075.1 Acidobacteriota bacterium
GGCTGACGACGCCAAACAACTACCTTTTATTTATCTGGATTGCGGAACCGAAGATGGGTTGATTTTATCGAATCGTGAATTTGCTGACACCTTATTTCAAAAGAAAATACCGCACGAATATCGCCAAAGACCCGGTCTCCATAACTGGGCATTTTGGGATTTACAGATTCAAGAATTTCTGCAGTTGGCCGAACGATATGTCAAATCCGCCTCTTAAAATTGATTTTCTGAAATTGTGTTAGAATAAAATCTCAAAAATGGACAAAATTATTGAGTCAATTTCGGTTTTCGATATGTTCAAGATTGGGGTCGGTCCATCCAGTTCCCATACTCTCGGACCATGGAAAGCAGCACTTGATTTTCTCGAACGGCTCGCAGAAGAAAATCAACTCGAAACTGTCAAATCCATTAAAATCAAACTTTACGGCTCTTTGGCCAAAACCGGTAAAGGACACGGAACGGATATTGCCGTACAGTTGGGTTTAATCGGTGCAAATCCCAAAACGGTTCCGGTTGATTCGATCGTTCCAACCATTGCCCAAATTGCGGCTAAAAAAGAGTTAGTTTTGGCTGAGAAATATCCGATTGTTTTTGATTCTGAAAAGGACATCGAATTTCACTATTTAAGGTCTTTGCCGTATCACCCGAATGGAGTAACATTCGTTGCCGAAACAACTTCGGGTCAGCACCGGGAAACTTATTTTTCAATCGGCGGCGGATTTATTGTTCGTGAGGGGGTTTCGATGTCGCTCCTCGAACATGTCCGACTTCCCTTTCCGGTTGAAAATGCAAAAGATCTGGCCGAAGCCTGTGTAGAAATCGGTGGTAAAGTTTCGGATGTGGTCAAAATCAACGAGCGCGCCTGGCGAACCGATGAAGATACCTTTGACGGCGTTCTGCAAATCTATCAAACGATGCGGGACTGCATTTATCGGGGTTGCCATACGGACGGAATTTTACCCGGTGGTCTCAATGTCAGTCGGCGGGCTTTTGATTTGAACAAAAAATTGCTCGGCGGACGCGAATATCATGATTTACAAAGTTGGGTTCAAGCCATCAAGGCTGGCGGTGAGAGTTTTCGTTATATTTCTGATTGGATAAGTTGTTTTGCCTTGGCTGTAAATGAAGAAAATGCAGCTTTTGGACGAGTTGTCACCGCTCCGACCAATGGAGCCGCCGGTGTTATTCCGGCCGTTCTGCAATATTTTATCATCTTTTGTGACGGCGACGACGAGCTTAAAATTTTTGATTTTTTACTTACTGCCTCAGAAATAGGAAGTATTTTCAAAAAAGGCGCAACCATTTCGGCCGCGATGGGAGGTTGTCAGGCAGAAATTGGCGTGTCTTCGGCGATGGCGGCCGGTGCGTTGGCTGAAAGTTTAGGCGGAACCTATCAACATGTGACGATGGCGGCCGAAATTGCCATGGAACATCATCTTGGAATGACTTGTGATCCGATCGGCGGGTTGGTTCAGGTTCCCTGTATCGAACGAAACACGATGGGTGCCATCAAAGCCATCATGGCAGCTCAACTCGCTCTCCAGAGCAATCCATCAGAAGCCAAAGTAACTTTAGATGCTGTGATTGCTACCATGTGGCAAACTGCATTGGATATGAATTCTAAATACAAAGAAACCTCCGACGGTGGTCTGGCGGTCACAGTTGGATTAAGTGAGTGCTAAATAGTGGACAGTAGTCTGTAGTCAGTGGCCAGTTTTAATCTATCCGACCACCGACCACCAACCACTGACTACATTTGAATATGA
>JANOEF010000074.1:0-23855 GCA_031413075.1 Acidobacteriota bacterium
CATTCATTTCCCGGCTCAGGAATTTTTCATCGGGGAGGGGGGTTTTGTAATCTACCAGATTCAGTGTTTCCACCTCTTCTTCGCTTTGCTGACCCTCTTTACGACGTGAGCGAAACCTTTTATAAACCGTGTTTTTGGCAATACTGCAGAGCCAGGTCTTAAGTGCCGCTTCGGTGCGGAGCGTATGAAGATTTTTGTAAGCGCCGAGAAAAGTTTCCTGAGTTAATTCTTCGGCGGCGCCGTGTTCACCGAGCATGGCGTAGATAAATTTGTAAATGAAACGATGATGATGCTCAAAGATGACGCCAAATGCGTCCCGGTCGCCCCGTTGCGCCCGAGCCACTATCTCATCCATAAAGTTTTTGGTTTCTGCACTTGCGTGGTAGAGCATTGAAATATCCATACGCTTTTAACTCTCGAAAATTGACTGACACCGATTAGTTCCTAATTTTACCAAAAGGATTCAATTTTTTTGAACAAATATTATTTTATGGCGGTCAGGGGGCGGAGATTTTTTGTAAATTTAGACTTTTCGCCTGGTTGTGTTTTTGGGGGGGTGTGCGATAATGAACTCAAAATTTCGGGTTCAACAATATATTATGTCAGAAATTAAATCTTCGTGGTTCAAGCCGTCACTTGATTGGTTATTGATTTTTGTTCCGATTGCGATTGCAATGCGGTTTATTCCGGCATTCGAGAATCCGACCGTCCTCTTTATTGTCGCGTGTTTGGCGATCATTCCACTCGCGGGTTGGATGGGAAAGGCGACCGAACATCTTTCCGAACATCTCGGCCAGGGAATCGGCGGATTGCTTAATGCCACTTTTGGGAATGCAGCCGAGTTGATCATTGCGCTTTTTGCGCTTTCAAAAGGACTTGAAGGCGTGGTCAAGGCTTCGATCACCGGTTCAATTATTGGCAATATGCTGTTAGTACTGGGACTTTCGATTGTCGCAGGCGGCGCAAAATACAAAACCCAGATCTTCAATCGAACCGCTGCCGGGACTACCGCCACGGCCCTTAGTCTGGCAGCTATTGCCCTCCTGATCCCGACGATCTTTCACGAAGTGGCCGATAATGTGCCGATTGCTCAGGGCGGTTGGACTCCGTCGAAGGAACAAAATTTGTCGTTGGCAATCGCCATCGTCCTGTTTTTGACCTATCTCGGGACGTTGTATTTTTCGCTGGTGACGCATAAAAATCTGTTTGTCGGAGAGGCGATTCAGGGCGCGGCCCACGAGGTTGGCGAAGAACAGGAAGAGTCGGGGGACCATTGGTCAAAAGGAAAGGCAATCACAGTCTTGCTGATTGCCACCGGATTTGTGGCTTTGATTTCAGAATTTCTGGTCGGTGCGGTCGAAGCCGCTCGCGGAGCATTGGGTTTTACCGAGGTTTTTGTCGGTGTCATTGTGGTCGCGATTATCGGAAACGCGGCGGAACATTCATCAGCGATTTTGATGGCGATGCGAAACAAGATGGATCTCAGTTTGAGTATCGCGCTCGGTTCAAGTCTGCAAATTGCACTCTTTGTGGCGCCGATTCTGGTTTTTGCTTCGTATTTTATTGCACCAAATAATGCCATGAATCTTGAGTTCACGATTCCCGAAGTGGTAGCGGTCATCGCGTCGGTTTTGATCGCGCAACAAATTTCGTCTGACGGTGAAAGCAACTGGGTTGAAGGTTTGCAACTATTGGCAGTTTATGTGATTTTGGGTATTCTTTTTTACTTTTTGCCGGACACTCATAGCGCTGTTGAAGCCTTGCCGAACGCCATTCCGCATCATTAAAAGAGATCAAAATCTAAAATAAAAGTCTTGAGATGATCGTCAGATTATTTCAAGACTTTTATTGTTTTAATCTGAGCTCGACAAACGGCCGTTTGCCGGATCTAGTATGAAGGTGAAACAAAAAATGTTTGACCGGTATTTTCACTTCTGCTAATGTTTATCTCTAATCTGTGCGTATTTCTATATTAGAGGTTTATGAAGAATTTATTCAATTATTTAGCATTCTTAACACTACTTTTGTGTTTTTCACTGGCAAGTTTTGCCCAGCAACCAGCCGCGACATTGACCGGTGTCGTATCTGACCCAAATGGTGCAGTTATTCCGAATGCAACTGTTTCGGCAAGCAACAAAGCAACTGGCTTTTCGCGGACAACTACGACCAATGCAGAAGGCGTTTACAATTTCTCAAGTTTGCCGGTTGGAAATTATGAAGTAAAAATTTCTGCTCAGGGATTTGAAACAAAAGTTAGTGAGTTTCCGGTTTCTTTATCAGTTGGACAAACTATTACGCTTGATGGGGTATTGAAAATCGGTGTTACCTTTACAACTACTGATTTAACCGCCGAAATGCCTTTAGTTGACACCCAAACTTCCAAGGTTGATACGGTTATCGAAACCAAAGAAATTGAAAATCTTCCACTGAACGGACGGAATTTTCTCGAACTCGCGCTATTAACTCCGGGTAATGCGCCTGCTCCAAATTTCGACCCGACAAAAACGAATACGGTTATAATTTCCTCAGCCGGCGGATTGGGACGCGGCGGAAATGTGATGATTGACGGCACGGACAACAACGATGATGTGGTTGGTGGTTCGCTCATCAATATTTCACAAGATGCGGTCGCCGAATTTCAAGTTGCGACCAATCGTTTTTCGGCTGAATCAGGACGCTCAGCTTCATCGGTGATCAATGTCGTGACCAAAAGCGGCACCAATAATTTGCGCGGTTCATTTTCGTTTTTTGAACGCGACAAAAGTTTGCAAGGACTTCCGGCCACCTTTGACCGTTCCCAAACCGTTCCGCCTTTTGATCGTCAACAATATTCATTTACGCTCGGTGGGCCGATCAAAAAGGACAAAGTTTTTGCCTTTGGAGCGTTTGAATATCGCGATCAAGATGGCGCAACGCTGGTTGGGATTAGAAATGTTGCCACCCGCACCATCACCCGCGGATTTGCCGCAGCACCACTCAATAATTATCTGTTTAACGGCCGGATTGATACTTTTATCAACGAAAATAATCAATTAAATTTTCGCTATTCGTTTGAAGACATTGCAGCTCGCGGGGCAAGTAAATTGGACAGAGCCATCGGGACGGCCTCGTATCAGCAAGATTTGAAAAACCGTTTTCACGCGGTGATGGCGAATTGGACTAGCGTTTTGTCGTCTTCGATGGTCAATAATTTCAGTTTTAGCATCAATAATTTTGAGAATACTACGAATCCTGTTACCAGCGGCATTCAGTACACTTTCCCCAGTATTTTAGCCGGTTCGAGTTTCCGCGTTCCGCAAGCGACCAAGCAAACCAGATTTCAATTTGCCGATGCGATGACGAAAATTATCGGTAATTATACCTTGAAATTTGGGGCCGAATTTCAAAGAGTAAATTCGAGTCTTAATCTTGGAGTTTTCCGCCAAGGCAGAGTTGAATTTGTTCAGGATTTTGCCACTTTTGACCACAACAACGATGGGCAAATCAATGACAATGACCTGTTGTTTGCCGTTACGTTGCGAAGTGGACTACCAAATCAAGATTTGAATTTGGATAATGTTGATAACAACTTCTTTGCCTTTTTCGTCCAAAATGATTGGCGGGCGCGCCGAAACTTAACCTTCAATTTGGGCTTGCGTTACGAAGCCGATACAAATGTTAAAAACAATTCGGGTTATGCCAATATCAATCCGCTGGTTGCATCATTTTACCAAGGAAATCGCCAGGCTGATTACAATAATTTTGCTCCGCGAGTCGGGTTCAATCTCGCACTGTTCGATGATAAATTAAGCATGCACGGCGGTTATGGAATTTATTACGACCGCGTGACGTTGGAACTTATCACGCTTGAACGCGGGCTGGACGGACGTGCGTTGCCGGTCGAAGTTCGGGCTGGAAATGTTCTCACCGACCCTAACGGGGTGCCGATCTTTATTGACCAAAACGGCAGATTTCAACCCTTTGCGCCGACTTTCAGTAATCCATTTTCAGGCTTTATTTTGCCGGGTGCAGGGGCTTCGGGCATCAATATCATTGACAACGATCTACAAAACCCGATGGTTCAACAAACTAATATCGGATTGCAATGGGAAATTGCTCGAAACTTTGTGGTCAAAGCTGATTATCTACACAATTTCGGAACGCATTTTATCATCGGGAGGGATATTGGAGCGGTCAATAATCCGGTCGTTGGCGGACCTGACAGAGTTGTAAATTTGGAATCAAGCGTCAAATTCTTCTATGATGGATTGCTGCTGAGTTTTGAAAAACGCTTTGCTAATCGCTACGGATTTCGCGCGGCTTACACGCTCTCAAAAGCCTTTAATTATGCTAACGACGATCAAATTCCATTCTCAAATGGTCCGATAAATTCCAACAATTTGCAGCTTGAATATGGTCCGACACCAAACGATCAACGACATCGTTTTACCATGGCTGGAAATATCGAATTACCTTTTGGTTTTAGACTCTCGCCGATTTTGACTCTCGCTTCGGGCGTGCCGATGGACATTATTTTGCCTTCGGGACAATCGCGAATTCCCGTTTTACAACGCAATGCCGGCGGACGGCTTTTCAAAAACGCGACTGAGCTGAATGCTTTTTTAACGGCTTACAATGCAACTTTGCCGATCGCCAATCGAATCCCACTCGCACCGAGCAACACCAGGTTTAACGATAGTTTCAGTTCGTTGGATTTACGTTTGGCAAAAACTTTCACCTTTAAGGAGAGATTTCGCCTTGAGCCAATCATCGAAGTATTTAATTTGTTTAATGTCACCAATATTTTAGGCACCTCAAACACGAATTATTCTGGGTTTGGTAATGTCTTGGGAACTGCAGGTTTCGGTCAGCCGATTACAACTGCCGGAGGGGTTTTCGGCTCCGGCGGACCAAGAGCATTTCAATTTGCAGCCCGATTTACTTTCTAAACGGAAAATGGAAAGCGGAGCGTGGAGAATTTAGTGATTTCATTAATTTTCCACTTTCCCTTTTCCATTGATAATCTATGCAACTAAAAAGACAATTCGGTTTATGGACGGCGGTGGCTTTGATTATTGGTCAAGTTATCGCCGTCGGCATTTTTCTGACTCCGGCGGGGATGGCAAAATCCGTTGGTTCGCCGTTTTGGCTGTTGGTGATTTGGCTTTTGATCGGCGCCATGACCCTGAGTGGTGCGCTGTGTTACGGCGAATTGGCTTCGCGGTTTCCAAGTTCGGGCGGGAGTTACGTTTATCTCAAAGAAATTTATGGCAAACCTTTAGCATTTCTTTACGGTTGGATGGTTTTGCTGGTGCTTGACCCGGGATTGACCGCGATTTTTGGCGTCGGATTAGCAAGCTATGCCGGATATTTAGTCGAGATCTCTCCTTTTGGAAAACAACTTTTAGCCGTTTTGACCGTGATTTTGGTCGGGTTTCTTAACATTGTCGGAACTCAGGTCGGCGCAAATTTTCTCAGAGTTTTAACTGTTCTCAAAGTTGGAACATTATTTTTCATCATTATTTACGGGTTCCTCGGCGGTTTCGGTGATTGGAAAAATTTTCAACCATTTTTTGCCGTTCCGAATGATACTTTTGGAGCTTTTGCCGGCGGAATTGTCGGTGCATTTTTTGCTTTTGCCGGTTGGTGGGAAGTGACTCGGGTCGCCGGGGAAATTGAAGAACCGCAGAAAAATTTGCCAAAGGCTTTGACCATAGGCGTTGTTGGTTTGACATTAATCTACATTTTGACGAGCGCAGTATTTTTCTATCTTGTTCCATTAGGACAGGTGACGAGTGACGAAACCTTTGCCGCGCAAGCGGGTGAAGCTTTATTTGGCAAAATCGGCGGAATGATTTTTGCCGTCATCGTCATCGTTTCGGTGTTGGGAACTTTGGTTGCATATTTGATGGTTTCGCCGCGAGTCTATTACGCCATGGCGCGGGACGGGTTATTTTTCAAAACTTTTGGCGAACTGCATCCCAAATTTGGAACGCCGCACAAAGCCACCATCATTCAAATCATTCTCGCCGGTCTGCTGATCTTTTCGGGTAGTTTTGAGCAAATATTATCGTATTTTTTCTTCGTGGTGGTTTTGTTTATCGCCATCATCGTGGCCGGAATTTTCAAAATTCATAAAAAGGAATTCGACGGCTACAAAACCGCACTTTACCCAATCACACCGATATTTTTTCTAATCATTACCGGAGTGGTTTTATTGTTGATCGCAATGCGAAATCCCTTACAAACAATTTTGGGTGTGATAGTTGTTTTGCTCGGAATTCCCGTCTATTATTTATTTTTTAAGGAAAGAGGAACAATCCAAAATCTAAAATCCCCAATCTAAAATCGAAATGGCCTGGATAAAAACAATTCCGTTCGCGGAGGCGGACGAAAAATTAAAGAAAGCGATGCAGGATCAGCGGCATTTGTATCCGCAAGAATACGATTCGCCTCAGCCGCCGATTTTGGGAGATGAATCAATTGTTTCGACTCACACGCTGATTCCCGATGCTCTTTTTCACGCATTTTCGACATTTGGCGTTTTGATGTCACCTGATCTGCCTTTGTCGCGACGCGAGCAAGAGATGATCGCGACGATGGTTTCAGTGACTAATGACTGCTTTTACTGACTGGTTTCTCACGCAGAGTTTCTGCGTCTCATCACTTTTGACGAAGACTTGATCGAAAAACTCAAAACCAATTATAAAACTGCGCCAATTAGTGAGGCTGAAATGGTAATGTGCGATTATGTTGTTCAATTAACCAGGGACGCGACCAAAATTACGCCGAAATATCACGAAAATCTCCGCTCAGTTGGTTTTGACGACACCGGTATTTTACAAATTACTTTGATTGCCTCGTGGTTTAACTATATCAATCGCGTTGCTGATGCGCTCGGCGTGGGGAAGTGATGAAATGATCAAAGTTTACATAAAGAAGAAAAATCTTCCATCAATTTCACATTTCGGTTAAAATCCATTTCAATTACGAATTGACAAAGTTTTCAGCAAAAAACCGCGTAAAAGTTTTGAGTCCGTGGCTAAAGCAGATAATCGCCCGAGAAGTTTTGAGTCCGTGGCTAAAGCAGGCATCCGCCAGCGAGGCGCGGCGGGCTGGCCGCCTGAAGGCGGGACTCAATGCGCTAATGGAGAAAGAGTTATGTTAAAAAGAAAGTTGGCCGCCGTTTGCATCCTGTTTTGCCTGTTTAGTTCATCAGTTGTATTTGCCCAGGCGGATCGCGGAGCCGGTGTCAAAGCGACCGGAGAAAAACGTCTGGCGTTGGTGATCGGTAACGGTGCTTACCAAAACGCGACTGTCCTTGATAATCCGACCAATGATGCTACCGATATGGCGAAGGCTTTGCAAGAGGTAGGATTCGAAGTGATCGGGGGTGGACGCGACGGCTTGAATTTGAGCCAAAGTCAGATGGAAACGCTGATCGCCCAATTCGGGAGACGCTTGGCCGAAACAAAAGGTACCGGACTATTCTACTATGCCGGACACGGAGTAATGTCAAACGGGCAGAATTATCTGATCCCGGTGGATGCGAATATTCCGGATGAAGATCTGATCAAATACAAAGCGGTTTCAGTCGGATATGTGTTGGATAAAATGGCAGCGGCACGAAACACCTTTAATCTGGTGATTCTGGACGCCTGCCGGAATAATCCGTTTGCGCGTCAATGGCGAACCCTTCGCGATGTTGGCGACAGCAAAGGTTTGGCGAATAGTAATCCGCCGCGTGGAACGCTGGTCTTATATGCGACGCAGCCGGGCGGGACCTCAATTGACGGGGTGGGCAACAGCAAAAACGGACTCTTTACACAGGCCTTACTGAAGGAGATAAAGAAACCGAATCTTGAACTCGACCCGCTGGTAAAACTGGTGGCACGGGAGGTTGAAGCAGGTTCAAACCAGAAACAATCACCGTGGAAAGAAGGGTTATATTCGGGAGATTTCTATTTTGCGGGACGGACGACAGCCTCCAATAATACCGGCAATAATAGCAATACCGTTCCAAATGAAACACCGATCGTGGCAAAAGATAGCGCGGCGGTCGAGCGCGAAGCGTGGAGTTATGTAAAGGAGAGCAGTGATCCGCAGGATTTCCGGTCGTTTTTGACGGATTTCCCGAATGGAGCAAATGCCGGAAATGCAAAGATCAAACTGGAACAAGCAGTCTGGGATGCGGTCAAAAACAGCGGAGACAAAGGGAAACTGCAAGGTTATTTGAACGAATTTCCAAGCGGGGTCAATGCCCCGCTGGCGAAGATCAGAATCAGACAGCTCGATACGGCGGCAACAAACTCAAATTCGAATAATTCCACTACCAATACACCAACCAATCCCAATCTAACTTCAGGCTCAATCACCGCCGGAACAGTGATCACCAATTCGTTAGGAATGAAATTCGCCTATAGTCCGGCGGGAACATTTCAGATGGGTTCAACACAATCCGTTGATGAAGGACCGGTGCGCACGGTCAGCATCGGGCAGGGCTTCTATATGGGAAGAACCGAGGTCACACAAGGACAGTGGGAGCAAGTGATGGGAACGACCATCGGGCAACAGCGGGATAAAGCTCCAAAGCCGGAAAGAGCAAAGGGGGTTGGAGAAGGAGCGGACTACCCGATGTATTACGTGAATTGGGAAGAAGCGAAAGAGTATATCCAGCGATTGAATGCGAGGAATGACGGATACATCTACAGTCTACCGACCGAAGCGGAGTGGGAATACGCCGCCCGAGCAGGAACAACCGGAGACTACGGAGGAAACGGTAGTCTGGACGCGATGGGATGGTACCGCGCGAACTCGGGAAAGACAGCGCATCCGGTTGGGCAAAAACAACCAAACGCCTTTGGACTATACGACATGCATGGCAATCTCTTTGAATGGTGCGAGGATATTGTCAACGATAAAGGATATGCCGGATCGCCGACTGACGGTTCAGCAAATGTGAGTGTTGGAGACTCAAGTAAGCGCGTCTTGCGTGGTGGTGCATGGATCGGCGTTGCGGACTTCGCGCGGTCGGCGGATCGTGTCGGGAGCGAACCGTCGGTTCGTCTCAACTACGCCGGCTTTCGCATTCTCGCCCATTTGAGGTAATTCTCCTGTACACTTGAGTCCTTTACACTCCGATAAGATGATGGCTCAAGTTGGGAGTGAGAGGCCTCTTGCGGCGAATGCGGCTTGAGGTTTTTGGAAAATAAAGCAAAAAGGAAAGATGCTATTGCCGGGAGCGCGGGCATCCTTGCCTGCTGAGCGCGAGAGCGCGAAAAAGAAGTAGCAGCGAGTCAAGTTAAAGGAAGATTATGGATGTCGGCTGAGGCACTTGGACAAAAGCGAAGTTGAGTTTATGCCAGGTTCATGACGCCGCTCCGCAACGTGCAGGCAGGGAGACTAGCGCTCCCAGCGAAAGCGAAGTCGAGGAAAAAGGTAAAAGTTAGAATATTGGCACGTAAATTTACAAAAAGAAGTTAATCGCTGGGAGCGCAGGCATCCTTGCCTGCTGAGCGCGAGAGCGCGAAAAAGTCTCGGCGGCGATTCAAGTTTAGGGTAGATCATTGATGTTGGCTGAGGCACTTTCACAAAAGCGAAGTCGAGTTTATGCCAAGTTCCTGACACCGCTCACGCGAAAAAGTCTTAGCGGCGAATCAAGTTTAAGGTAGATTAATGATGTTGGCTGAGGCACTTTCACAAAATCGAGGTCGAGTTTATGCCAGGTTCATGACGCCGCTCACGCGACGTGCAGGCAGGGATGCCTGCGCTCCCAGCGAAAAGTGTTTCGAGGCAAAAAGGTAAAGTTAGAATATTTGGGAACTAAATTTACAATCCCTAGCAGATGTTGACGAGAAGAAAAAGGTTTTGAGGTTTGATTTGAGGAATACTTGGACTTTTCGACAAAATTTACATTTCTTTGCGTTTTATCAAAACCTTTTTACCGGACATTGCATCATAAACAGCAGAAGACAATCAAAAGAGGGCGGGATGATGAAAAAGATTTTTTGGTTTTTACTGGTAATTTTAGGTTTGGCGTCGCTAACCTTTGCCCAATCGGGTCGCAGGATCAAACCGATTCCGGGAACTGCCTCTCCGACCGGAACGCAAAAGGAGATAGTGACGACCGAAGCGACTCCAATCGTGACGGAAGAAGCCGGCTACTCCGAATCTGCTCCAAATGCGCCGATTTCGATCTCGCTCAGAAACCGAAAAAGTGAAAAAGACAAGAAAAATAAAGAAAAAGCTCCGCCCGTCGCGACTTCGGCTCCGCCAACCCAATCGGATGATGATGTGGTCAAAATTGATACCAGTTTAATTTCGATTCCGGTCACCATCGCGACCCGGAACGGTAACTATGTCCCGTCATTGAGTAAGACCAATTTTCAGATTTTTGAAGACGGAAAAGAACAGGAATTAGCTTATTTCGGCACCACTGATAAACCTTTTACCGCGATTTTATTGTTGGATGTGAGCGGTTCGACCTCGCTCAAAATTGAGCAAATTCAAGACGGCGCGATTACCTTTGTCAAGCAGCTTTTGCCACAGGACAAAGTGATGGTGATTTCGTTTGATTCGGGAGTTCACACGCTCCTCGAATATTCCAGCGACCAGACCGCGCTCGAAACCGCGATCCGTAAAATCAGGTTCGGCGGCGGAACCTCGCTCTATGATGCGGTTGACGTCTCCTTAACCCGGCATCTGAGTAAGATCGAAGGAAAAAAAGCCCTCGTCTTATTTACCGACGGGGTTGATACGACTTCCAGGCGAAGTTATCAATCAACGGTCGAAGAAGCCGTTGAATCCGAAGCCGTAATTTTCCCGATCTACCTTAACACCTATCTTGACAGCATCGGCATTGGCGGCGGCGGAAATGGCCCGATGACTTCGCCTTCGGCTATTCCCGGCGGCATCGGCGGCATCGGCGGCGGCCAATCGATGGGTGCAAATCGTGAGCAATACGCGCTCGGACGCAGATATTTGCAGGATCTGGCCTCAGCCACGGGCGGCCGAATTTATCGCCCGGAAAATAATTCACGCAGCTTAAACACCGCTTTTGAAGCAATTGCCGAAGAATTGCGTAGTCAATACGAGGTCGGTTATTATCCAAATGCCGAGGGCCAAAGCGGTCAGGTTAAAAGAATCAAGATCCGCATCAATCGCCCCAATTTAGTAATTCGCTCACGCGACAGCTATGTCGTTAAATAACACAAAAAGATAACTCAATAATGAAGTTGAGGAATAAATAAATTTTCGATCGGAGCCGGATGATTCAATATGAATGCCCGGCTCTTTCGTTTCCTTCGGCAGGGGGCAAATTATTTTGCAACGATCGGCAGTTTAACACTCGAATTATGAAAAACCTTTTCGGTCACTTTTTGAAAATCGGCTTGAGTAGCTTTTTTATAATTGTCCATAAATTTTTGCGGATTACGCGCCACCAGCGGAAACCAGGTGCTTTGAATTTGGATCATGATTCGATGACCTTTTTTGAAGGTATGATGAATGGCAGGCATCGTAAAACCGACTTTGGCGGCTATATTGGGTTTTAACGGTTCAGGCTTTTCAAACGAATTTCTAAATCTGGCGGGCATCGGCTCGCCCCTCAGAAGCATTTGATAGCCATTTGGATTAAAGACTGTCCAGGCTGAAGTGTTCGGCGGTCTGACGCCGTCAGGGAAACTATAATCGTCCGGGAAGACGTCAATGATCTTGACGATAAAATCCGAATCAGTCCCGCTTGACGAGATAAAAAGCTCGGGTCTGATGTCGCCCGAGACGGTCAGGTCTTCGGTCAAAATATCGGTCTGATAAACCAGCACATCCGGTCTTCCGGCGACAAATCGCTGATCTTCGGTCATAAAATCCCGTGGATAGTTGAGCGTGACCTTTTGGGTGTAGGGAACAGGTTTCATCGGGTCTGAAACGTATTGATCAAAAGTTGTTGAACTGGGCTTTCCGTCGAAAGAAGCCTTACCATTGGCTAGTAAATACAATGGCTTTTCAGTTGTTGGTAATGGCTTATCGCCCGAATACCAACGGTTCGCCCCTGTGTCAAACCAATTTATTTCCTTGATTTTGGCGATGTCGCCTTTTCCTTTGAGAAAGTAATTAAAAAAAGGAACTTCGAGATTTTCACGATAATATTTGCCGGTTTTCTCAATAAAATAAGCGGTTCCGAGCCAATCACCATCGTTGCGCGACCAGCCGCCGTGATCCCAGGGGCCGATCACCGAAACATTGAAAGGAATCTTAGGATTTTGCTTTTCGATATGCTGGTAGGTTTTTAACGCGCCATACAAATCTTCATTGTCATACCAACCGCCGACGGTCATAGTCGCACAGCCGATGTTTTTCAGTTTCGGCAGAATATTGCGGTCTTTCCAAAATTGATCATAATTGGGATGCTCCATCATTTGATCCCAAAATTTGATGCGGATTCCAATATTCTTTTCATAATTATCAGCGGTTTCTTTTAATCCGCCTAATTCTAAATAATAATTGTAGCCATCCTGGGTCCGAAATTTATGAGGCTTGAGATAGCTGCCGTTGTTGTTCGGCGTCGGACGATATTGCCCGAATCCGGTAAAAAACGAGTAGTTTTGGGCCAGGAACAGCGCCCCGTTATGATGCATATCATCCCCGATAAACCAATCTGAAACCGGGGCCTGCGGCGAGCAGGCCGCTAAGGCCGGATGTGAGTCAATCGAACTGGCCGAGGTATAAAAACCCGGATACGAAATGCCGTAAAGCCCGACTTTTCCGTTATTGTTGTCAACATTTTTTAGCAACCATTCGATCGAATCGTAAGTATCGGTTGATTCGTCAATATCTTTTGGAGTCTTGTTATCAACATCGGGACGGACATCCTCAAATTCGCCTTCACTCATCCAGCGTCCGCGGACATCCTGATAAACAAAAATATAGCCTTCGCGGGCAAAAAGTTCATCCGGCCCCAATGACGTTTTAAAATTATCGGCTCCATAGGGAGCGACCGTATAAGGAGTGCGGTTCATCAATATCGGATATTTTTGCGATTTATCCTTTGGTTCGTAAATTGAAGTAAAAAGCTTTACTCCGTCACGGACGGGAACATAAACCTCTCGTTTGGTGTAATTGGCCTTAATATATTCGGCTAGCGAATTCGGCTGCGGTTGCTGGGCATTTGACCAGACAAACGACAAAAGAATAACGAAAAATAAAAACAGACGATTGATTTTCATAGATTTTATCCCACAAAATAGATTTATCAACCACAAATTAGCACGAATTTGGAGTAAAGAAAACCGACTCCTTGAGAAGTCGTGAGACGAAGCAGGGAAAAAACATAAAGAAACGATTCCGACTACTCAAAAACCGTTGCCCTAGTGTTCAGTCAAATATGAAAAGGTGGATAAGTTTTAGTGGACTGTGGTCGGTGTCCAGATTTTTTTTCTGGTCACTGACCACAGTCCACTGACCACTTGATATTTTTTGTATTAGCTTCAATCAATTTTGTGCTAAGATTGGCTTCAAATTCTTCCAGTAGTAAAAAAAGTGAAAATTGCTTGAAATTTTGTGAGCAATCCGACTTGTTTTAAAACATTGACGATAATTATCGGAAGATAAAGGCAGAATATCCAGATTTTTATAAAAAAGATATTTTGAGTGACCTAATTCTCTCGCCAATCTCGTTTAATAAGGTGGAAGTGTAATATCCAAATAAAACTAAGGAGAAAATGAAAAATGAACGGTAGTAAAACTAATAGTTTTGCTTTCAGGATCGGTGTTGATTGGACAAAGATCATAATCGCAAGTTTGCTTTTATGTTTGATGTTCAGTTTTAATGCTTTCGCGCAGAATGAAACATTGGATGAAGATTCGGCCGCGGCACTGATTGAAGAACTGATCGAGGATCTCGAGAAAGAAGTTACAAATGAAAGAATTGTTAATAAAGTTATTGAGAAATGGGAGTCGCGGGATCTGGCGGGAAAAACTAAAATGCAGGCCATTAACAGCTTTTTTGGCGATATGCTCTCGTCCGGTGTAGATCCCTCCACCGCCGGTAAGCTTATGAGTATTTGGACTACTAGGTTCAAAAAAACCAATGTTGAGGGACCTAAACCGACGCCTGAACCAAAGGAAACGCCGGAGACGGAAGACGAACCTGAGCCGACTCCTCAGCCAAAAAAGACTCCCGTGCAAGTATCAGCCCAAAACTGCGAGGAGGGATTTGTTGCCGGTTCAGACAGATCGTGCGTTCGGCAAGTGATGGCATATCTCAAAGACAACATAGCTAATACCGAGATTCAACAATTAACCGCCCAAAATGGTTGGGCGGTAGCTACCCGGCAACAGGTGACTACCGCCTGGGAGAAAGGAGTTCTGGATCAATTTGCCTTTCTCAGGATCGACACCGGCGATTATTGTGTGCCGATTCAGAAGGATGTCAATTCATTTAAACGGGGTACGAACTGCGGAGATAATCGGGGTAATCAGGGTTTTCTTTATGTCTTAGCCCCTCGCCAGGTCGCGACCAATCCAACTGTCACCAATCCAACCGAGCCTTCACCGACGGAGGATATGATAGACCTCGGCGCACCGCCGCTTTCAGACAACGATATGACTCAAGTCATGAAATGGATTGCGGTCAGAACTACGGCGCAGAGACTGCCATTTTGCTGGAAGGAAACATATGGCAGAACCGCCGGAACGCCGATGATTTGTAAGCCCGGTTACAATCAGGACACCGCCGGACTTTGTTATCAGAAATGTCAACCAGATGAAAGAGGGATCGCCACTTTTTGCTACAAAAATTGTCCGCAAGGATTACCCGACAATGGACTGTATTGCGAAAAACGCGGTGAATACGGGCGTGGTGCCGGTTATGTGATTTGGAATGAGGATAAATGCAACAGAGAAAATCCGCAAGGCTGTGAGAAATCAGGAGCGCTGTGGTATCCGAAATGCAAACCCGGTTATTCGCCTTTTGGTTGTTGTCTCTGCAAACCTTCGTGTCCGCAAGGTTGGGAAGACATCGGCGTTTCGTGCAAAAAACCGAATTATGCCAGACAGGTTTTACCGTTGACCGAATGTCCGGCCGGAACGGAGAGAAACGGAGCGTTATGTTATCCGTTGTGCCGCGAAAATTTTGGCGGTAACGGACCGGTTTGTTGGCAAAAATGCCCGAGCCAACAATCCTGGGATTGCGGCGCGGCTTGCGCGACCAACCAAAAAGAATGTGCGATGGCTGTTCTGAAACAGGTGACTGCCCCAATTATGGCATTAATCAGTATTGTTTCTTTAGGATCGGCTTCGGCTGCCACTGCGCCGGCCAAAGCCGCTCAGGTTGCTGCCAGTGTCTCAAAATTAGCGGCCGGTTTGGCCAAAGTGAAAAAGGCTCTGACGGCGGTCAAAGGCAGTGTTGAAGCGCTTGTCGGCGGCGCCAAGAATTTGGCTAACATTCAGAAAGCAGTCAAAATCGGCAGCAAACTCTATGTCGCGGGATCAGCCATTGGTCGAGAGGTTGATCTTTTTTCCAAAGAGTTCGCCGATAATTTCGATCAATGGACAAGCCCTGAAATTGCCCGTGAGATTGATCAGCGTTTTGGAAAAGAAGCCGCTTTTCAAATCAAACGGCAGTGGGGGCTTCGACATCTGACTTTGATGTTGGAAGCCGATGGATTTGCCACGGGCAAAAACGTGTTGAGTTTGGTTTCAATTGCGGACCCAACCGGATTGGTCGCAGTTGCAGAAGCCTTTATGCAACCAATCTGTAAGCCGGATTTCCCATTTCCAAAAGTAGCAGCCCTTTACAATCGCTAAAACCCAAGCGGACGCCTGGGGAACTGAGAATTTCTAAGCGTCCGCTTTTCAGCCTTATTTATTTAGTCGAAGAGACAGGAGAAAAAAACATGAAATTATTAATTATTAAACGCTCTTTTATTATCAATCTTGCAATTATGATGCTGTTCGGCATTTTTCAAATTCAAGCGCAATCTACAAAAATGGTCAAAACGAGTGCTAAAACTCCGGCCATTTCCAAATCTGAAAAAGAGGCAATCGAAAATATAGTTCGCGACTATTTGCTTAAAAATCCGGCCATCATCCGCGAAGCTTTGATAGCCTTACAGGACCAGGAAGAAAAAGAAAGACAGCAAAGCATGGCTAATAATATGAAGGAGCTGAAATCCGAGATCTATCTGGATGCCGACTCTCCGGTGGTGGGCAATGCCAACGGCGATGTCACCATTGTTGTTTTCTTTGACTATTTCTGCGGCTATTGCCGAAAGACTTTGCCCGAACTCAAAACTATGCTGGCCAATGATGCTTCTCTTCGCGTCATATATAAGGAACTTCCAATTATGGGCCCGCAATCGCAGGTCGCCGCAAGAGCCGCATTGGCCGCGGAGCGTCAAGGAAAATATGCTGAATTTCACCATGCCCTACTGGAAGCCGAGGGAACTGATGACGCGATAATCAAAGGCATTTCGGATAAACTCGGCTTAGATTATCAAACTCTCAAAAAAGATATGGACGAGACAAAATTAAATGAATCAATTGAGCGCAATCTTCGTTTGGCAACTGCCATCGGGGTCAACGGAACTCCAGCCTATTTAGTCGGCGACCAATTTATCCCGGGAGCGATTGATGCGGTTGCTTTGACAAAGGTCGTGGCAGCCGAACGTGCCAAGTTAGCCGAAGCTAAAAACCTCAAAGTAAAAGCTGAAACAAAATAAAAAAACTTATTTTGAGAGACTTAAGCCCTCGCTCATTTCGGGGGCTTTTTTGTTTGATACCAACTCCGAAGACCCGCGTTTTCGCAAATAAAAGAATAATTGAAAGAAATCTTTGATATTCACTTGCCTGTATTTTGCTAATTTTCAAAACTAAGAGATAATTTCTGTCGAATAATAAATCATGGCACATACCACAAATTTAATCGGGTTTGAAGAATTTTCGCAGACGATTCCGCAATTTATGTTGGAATCGTTACTGCGTTTCAAGAAAGCGGACGCTTGGGGACACAAAGTAAAAGATGTCTGGGAGCATTTTTCTTATACAGAAATCATCGAAAAGATTCAGAAAATCACGCTTGGGCTCGCTGATTTGGGCGTCAAAGCCGGTGACCGGGTGGCAATTATCTCTGAAAATCGTCCTGAATGGTCGTTGGCAGATTTGGCGATTCTTTCGCTGCGGGGTGTAAATGTCCCGATTTATACCACCCAAGCCGTCGAACAAATCCGTTACATTCTCGAAGATTCAGGCGCGAAAGCCTTGTTTATTTCGGGCAAAAAACTCTGGAAACACGCGGCACAGGCTCTCGAAGGTGTCGAGCAACTCGAAAAACTTATCTTTTTTGATGATGATGCAGTTCCCGAAAACGATTCGCGGGCGTTGACCCTGTCGCAAGTTGAAGCCAAAGGTGATGAGCTAAATAAAATTGACGAAAGGGCTTACACACGGCTGTTGGCGGAAATAAAAACGGATGATTTAGCCACGATTATTTACACCAGCGGAACAACGGGCGAACCAAAAGGTGTCATGCTGACGCACGAAAATTTCACCTCAAATATTTTAGCCATCTCGAAAGGGTTGCCGATTTTGCCGACCGACCGTTCGCTTTCAGTCTTACCTTTATCGCATATTTTTGAGCGATGTTGTTTTTATGTGATGGCGATGAATGGGGTTTCGGTGCATTATTGCGCGGCTTTTGACCAGCTCGCTCCCGGGTTGCAGGAGGTCAAGCCGACGGTGATGACCGCGGTTCCCAGACTTTTTGAGCAGGTTTATCACAAAATTGTCAAAAAAGGGATGTCGGCGGGCGGTTTGAAAACCAAACTTTTCTCGTGGGCTTTAGACATCGGACAACAATACTGGGACTACAAAGAAAAACGCCAGCCGGTTCCGACGGCATTGGCGGCCAAACACGCAATTGCCGACAAACTCGTTTTCTCGAAATGGCGGGCAGGCGTGGGCGGTAGTCTGCGCTTTTTTGTTTCGGGCGGGGCGCCTTTGTCAAAAAAGTTAAGCTATGCTTTTTGGGCGTCGGGAATCCCGATCTTACAGGGCTACGGAATGACCGAAGCCTGCGTGGTATCGGCCAATCGGCCCGAGGATAAACATATTGATTCGATCGGAACTGTGTTTGAAGGTATCGAAATGCGGGTTGCCGAAGACGGTGAATTGCTGGTGCGCGGCAAAAATGTGATGGGTGGCTATTACAACAAGCCTGAATTGACCGCCGAAGCCATAAAAGACGGTTGGTATCACACCGGCGACATCGGTTACCAGGGCGACGACGGACATTTTTACATCACCGATCGCAAAAAAGATCTGTTCAAACTCTCAAACGGTAAATATATCGCTCCGCAACAGGTCGAAAGTCTTTTGAAACAGAGTTCTTTGATCGCCCAACCGCTGGTCGTTGGGGCCAACCGCAAACAGGTTGGAGCTCTGATCGTGCCTGATTGGGAAACCTTCAAAGCCGTCCTCGAAGAACACAAAATTGACATCAACGCCTCGCGCGAAGAACTCTGTGAACGACCCGAAGTCATTAAAATAATGCAAAATGAAGCCGTTGCGCTGACTAGAGAGTTAGCCGATTACGAACGAGTGAAACGGGTCTATCTGCTCCCGCGTGAATTTTCGATTGATAAAGGCGAAATGACCCCGACGCTCAAAATCAAACGCGGCGTGATTGACGAAAAATATTCCGAAGCGATTGACGAAATTTGCGGAAGCTAAGAACCAATGGACAATGGACAATAAATAAAAACCCTATCTAATTGAAACATAAATATTTACCTGAGTTTTATGAATGTTGATACCGAAATTTATCGGCAAATTCTAAAAGGTTAATTTTTACATTTACGGAATAGCCAGAACTTCCGCCGGAGTTTTGCCGATTCCCTCTCGGATTCCAAGTATTTTTCCTGAGTTTTTTTCAATCAAGACAATTGCATTTTGGTAGGGACTTACGCCAATAATCAAATAATCATCAGGAGTTGTAATAAAATTTATGACAGGAAACGGTAATTCAATTTTGTTTTCGATTTTTTGATTTTCGATTGATATGAGCCAAATTTGAGAAGCCACACTTAATGCTCGTTCCGAGATGTTTTTAGAAATACCAACTAAAACATGTTTATCGGTTAAATATATTTGTTGTAACGGAATGTGGTTGTCTTTCTCCAATTTTAGATGGGAAAAAACTTTGAATTTTTGAGAATGCGTGTTGACTTGGAAAATTTTCCCTTCCCCGTTTATGCAATAGAGATATTTTTTGTCCTTTGAAAACCACGAGCCGCAGGTTTCTTGGAGACCGTGAGTTCGAGAAGGAAGATTTAGCAAATTCACAAATTCTACTTTTGGCGAATTAAAGTTACCAAAAGCTACAACACTCGGAAACTCGCACGCCAGATGAAAGCATAATTCGTCTTCATTTTCGCCAACTTGATCAAAATCAATTAAACACGAATTAATTATTAGTTTGCCGGTTTGAATTTCACCTTTTTCATAATCGTAACGATGCACAATAAGGCGATATATTTCAAAATCTTGAGGGTGTATTGACGACTCAAAAAAATACAAATACCGACCTGACGCACTACTTTTAATACGAACCGAACGCCCCGGATAACCTGAATACATTGGGCGTTCGGGAATCTCTTTTTGTAAAATCAATTCCAAATTATCGGCTGAAAAACACTTGAGCCAATGTCTTGTCTTATCCGAATCATCTTTTCTCAATTCGGTTTCAACACAGACAATTTGATGATTTGCCTTGTCATAATGAAATTCAGGGACATACCCAAATTGCATTTTTTCCAACTCTGCCGAAGCTTGCGTCAAAACATACAAATCTGCAAAATGTCCGCCTCTTTGAGTATCAAGAATTAGTAATTTCATTTGAAAATTTGCTCAATTGTAGGCACTAAAAAAAAATATGATTCCGCCTGAAAGTAATAAGGCAATGCCATTTAATTTTTGAATTTGATTGTCATAAAGATTAAATTTCAGGGCAAATCTCAAAGATTCATCGGGCAAAGTATTCTGCGATGCTACAATTATCGGCAATATCGCTCTCGAAAACCCAAATAAACCTCCGATTATCGTTCCACTTATTACCGAACCTGAACAAATAGCACAACCAATCACGATATAGGTGGTGGCTATTTTGATTCTGGTTGCCACACCCGTCCCAAGTTGGAAACCATAGCCAAAAGCAACAAAATCTTTGTGTAAATTAGTCAGCCAAAGGCGTGAAACCTGTCGAGTTAGTTGTGGCATTGGGAATTGAATAATCTTAAATTGTTGCAAAGTAGCAACCACACAAATTATTCCGAGTCCAATGATGCTATAACTTCTCAGATTTGGAGACAAAAGAGAACCCAACCATCCAAGCAAACCATAAAAAATAACTCCGCCAAGAATGTGACCGGCAGTCCAACTAAACACCCAAAAACCGTGACTAAGCCGATAAGTCCAAGCATTCTGGCTTTTATGTTTTGATTCAAGCTGGCTAAAATGGAGTCCGGTCACGCCGAACATATTGATTCCTCAGGGCGACCACATCGAAGAAATACCTGCCAAAATTGCCAAGCTGATACCGATTGGAAAGACAAACTCCATAAACATCCAGTAAGTTTCGTCAAATTACTTTGTCAAGTAATTTATTGATCTGCCCCGCCTACTTCATAACCGCTTCCAACTTTGACGACATTCATATCCGCCTCTAAAATTGCCAGAGTGCAATTATACTCAGTAATTCCTTTGGTTGCTGCTCTACCCATCCCGTAGCACCAATTGGCTTCATTAGTCCAATTGCAATAAACCTCGTGTTTGGGACTTCCACCACAGCAATCTACATAATAAATTCGGCCTTTTCCCGGAACTTCATATGACCACCACCAACCGGAAACCGTTCCTTTTGGACATTTATTATTAGTCCCACCTTCAAATAAACAGGGTGCGCCGTGCATTCCTTTATAAAGCGGATCAGAGCAGGCAGCACTTGCATGTTTGGCTGCGGCTTTTTCCTTCTCGTGCAGAACAAAACCTAACGGACCTAAAAGCCATCTCCAAGGGAAAATCTCTTTTAAAGCCGGCTGAGTATGTCCATCGTGAGGAACTAAAGGTGCGTCGCCGTGAAAATTTTCAGTTCCCGCAGGCACTGCCATCAAAACTAATCCTCGACGACGACGAATTTCCGATTCATTTTCCCTTTTCAATACTCTCATTGGCATTGCCCCCGCCATTTCAAACCCAAATGGAGATTGGGGGAAAAGAAAACGCGAAAGATAATCCAAAATTTCTGAAGCAAAATTTTGTCTTCCCAAATACATACAAAACCGCTCAACCAAACCTTCTTTTTTCTTTTTCATCTCAATTCAACTTCTCCTTAATTAAATTAAACTTCTCTGCCGAATTAGTTAAACCAACTAAATTCTCATAGTTATTCACTAATCCTTTAGCAGATACAACCCCTTCTTGGTTTACATATAAAGCATATGGAACACCTTCAATCTTCAAATCATCTCCCATTTTTTCGCTCATCACATATTCCATCTTTTCCAAATCGCGATAAGCAATATAAGCCTGATTCATCCTTATATCATCAATAATACTGATCAGAATCGTCTTGATAGTCTTCTGCCTTTCAAAAAAATCTTTGATATGTGGCAGCACTTCATTACAAGTGCTACATTGCGGAGAAACAAAAACCAAGACCAAGTCCATCGAAATCGGAAACTTCACATCCCATTTTGCTTGATTAGGATAAATTCCCGTAAGTTTAGTCAGTTTCTCGCCAATTTCGGGTCCATCGGCTAATGATTTAGCATTCGCCGGACCAACGCGGTAATTTAATAAACCTAACAAACGCGAATGAGCCAAAACCACTATCACTAGAAGCAATGTCATTACCCAAAGAACTATGTAAGAAATTAACCAGCCGCCTTCCATTGTTTGATATTCGCAATTGCTCTATAAAATGCTAACAGTAATTTTATGATTGCTAAAAAGCCAAATCCGATGAGGAAAATATTCAATGATGCTTTTGAAAGCATGAAAACCGTCGGGATATTTTGATTCACGCAAAAAAGTAAAACGAACAACCAAACGAAGTTCTTAAACAATAACCAGAAGCTACTTTGTTCTTCGTTTAAAGATTCCCCACAGCCGCAACGAAATTTTTTCTCACCTTTAATTAAGCGAATAAAGGCCAGTATATTGGCACAAATAATGAAAATAATTGCCCCGAAGAAAGCTAATCGAATAAGTTCTCCTTGGAAACTAATCAAAGAAAAACCCAAACATATTTCAAAAATAATTATCAAAAAAGCAAATGTTTTTTTTGGCAGAGAGGCAATTAAGGGATAATTCGCTAAGATAGCTAAAAAGGTTGGTAAATCTCGAACTTTTGCCCAAGCTGAGAGCAAAAATTGCGTTCCGATAATAATTGAAACAACGAGAACTCCCATAATATCTTTGTGGCGGGATTAAAAATTGTAGTATCGCGTATTAACAATAACAAAGCATCTACTAATTACCAAGTTTTTTGGGGAAAATTAAGAAATCGTTAATAATTCAGTAAATTAAAAAAGCCCGTCAGGAAGCGTGTTATCCACGGCTAGAGACCAATGGCATTAAGATGACGTTGATTAACAAACAAATGCTTTTGTAACCGATTGAAAATTAAGTTAAGGAAAATTTGAAGAGCGGAAGCTAAATTTCGATTGGGAATTTATCACGAAAAATGTGCAAAAACAATTTTCGTCAAATTTCATTATCAACACCCCGTTAAGGTAGAGAAGCGATGCATCGCGTCTCTACGTTACGGACGTTAGGTCGGGGTGTTGAGACTGCCGAACGCAGATTTTGAGTAGATTTGATTTACGTTTTGGCAAATCGGCTATTTTTCCACCAATCAATTGTTTTTGATAATCCGTCTTCTAAATCAATGAGTTTTTCGTAGCCCAAATATTCAACCGCCAGCGAATTATCGGCCAAACTGTGGATGATGTCGCCGGTCCGTGGGGCTTCGTATTTGACCTGGATATTTTGTCGTTCCAATAATCCTTGTAAGACCTTGAACAGTTGATTAAGAGAAATCGCCTCGCCATTGGCCACATTCATCACTTCGCCGATTCCTTTGCCGGTTTGTGCCGCTTTGAGATTGGCATTGACGACATTGGCCACATAAGTAAAATCACGGGTCTGGTTGCCGTCGCCATAAATAACCGGGCTTTCGCCTTTGGACAACGCGTCAACAAAGCGAGAGATAACGCCCGAATATTGTGACGAAGGATTTTGACGCGGTCCGAAGACGTTAAAATATCGCAGGCAGAGAGTTTCCAGTCCATAGGCCCGATAGAAAACCTGGGCATAATATTCACCGACCAGTTTTGCCACCGCATAGGGGGAAAGCGGGTCAGGACGCATCGTTTCAACTTTTGGCGAGATCGGCTGATCGCCGTAGGCCGAACTCGAAGCGGCATAAACTATTCGCCTGACACCTGCTTCTTTTGCTTTGAGTAAAAGGTTAAACGTGCCATTGATACAGGCTTCGTGCGTTTCAAGCGGATTATTAACCGAGCGCGGGACGCTCGGCAAGGCTGCCTGATGAAAAACTATCTCGACGCCCTCGACAGCGCTTTTGATTGACTTCTCATCGTTCAAATCGCCTTCGATAAACTCAAAATCGCCATTTATCTCTTCCAGATTTTCGCGAAAGCCGGTAATCAGGCTGTCTAAAATTTTGACTTTTGCGCCTTGTTTAATAAGTTCTTCGGCGAGGTTTGAGCCAATAAACCCTGCTCCGCCTGTGACCAATACATTTGTGGTTAAATTCATATCGAAGTTGGTAAAGGAAAATAAGAAAGGCCAGAGTTTTC
>JANOEF010000075.1:0-12381 GCA_031413075.1 Acidobacteriota bacterium
GTATTTTGTTTAAGTTAATGCCATGTTCACCGATAATTGTGATAATCCTGGCCAAAGAACAAGGCGTTTGATTGGCCCGAAAACTGAGCGAAGAATTATTGAATCCTCTGACCACTTCGCCGTTGCGCTTTCTGAGTGCCAAAAAGCGGGTAAAGTTCCGCTTGTGGTCGTGAATATCCGGGGCAATAATCTCTAAACCATAGACTTCGCCCGCGTGTTTGCCGGCAATGGCCGCCCGATGTTTGATATGATGCTCTTTGATTTCCTTGGCGCTCGAAGCCGTGTCCCGTGATTCCACCATTTGAATATGCGGATATTTATCCAAAAAATCGCGGCATTGCAAAAGAGCCATCGGATGCGAATGAATTTCTTCGATATCGTCAATAGTCTGGTCGGGGAGAGCCAGCAAATTCATCTCGATACAAAGATAAACTTCGCCGAAAATTTCGAGATTGGAATTTCTGAGTAAGGCATAATTTGGTAAAATCGAACCCGCTAATGCATTTTCAAATGCACACACGGCAAAATCTGCATCGCCTGATTTGACCGCCTTAAAAACCTGGGGAAAGTTCAGACATTCGACCGGCGTCATGTCGTCGCCTAAAAATTGAATCGCCGCCCTGTCGTGAAACGATGCCTGAATCCCTTGAATTGCTACCCGTTTATTCATTTATGTTATACAAACTCAATTTGAAAAAGATTAGATTATAACCAATAAATCCCAGATGTAAAAGAAAATCTAGCCCGGTTCGATCAGATTTAAGATAAATTGTGAAATTTTTCTCTTTTTGAATCGGCCGTTATAACACGTTGCCTGAAAAAAATGAGGTTCGGCTTGAGATCTGGACGGCGGCCCTTCCTCCCCTCAAGCATAAAAAAAACCACCCGCTGCCGCAGATGGTTCTGAACTGAGCTTGGTAATGAAACTGTCCTAACTGCAAAACTTGCCTAAAAAATGCGGCAGCATTTTGCGCCACCAGACCCAATCATGCGCGACGTCGTGTCCCCATACTTCTAAAAGATGCGGAATCCCTTTGGAATGAAGTAAATTTGACAAATCGCGGCTTCGGTTAGGGGCTTCAAAGTCTCCTTGTCCGGTCGCAATGACGATTGAATCCGCTTTTTGTAAGTTCGGCAGATGAAAGTCATCGTTTAAATGTTTCAGATACATGACCGGATTGTTAAAATAGACATTATCGTCAAAATAACTTTCCAGATAATTGTAAATATCGTAACTCCCGCTCATCGCGATCGTGCCGCGAAAAAGGTCGGAGTGTTTGAAATAAGTGTTTGCCGCCAGGAAAGCCCCGAGACTGGCCCCGGTTGTCAACGGCCGCGCATCTTGTCCGCACTCGTTGCGAATCAACGGCAAAACCTCTTCGGTAATGTAACGGTCGTAGCGCGAAAGCATCTCGACTTTCCAACCCGGATGCGATTCCCGGTTGAGCAAACTATATTTATTCACCGAATTAATTGAATAGGCCCGAATTAAGCCGTTATCAATAAAATATTTGATAGCGTCAACTAAATAAAATCTTTCGTATTCCAAATAATCGGCGGCGGCCGTCGGAAACATCAACAGCGGATAGCCCGCATGTCCATACGCCACGAGCGGCATTTCCATTCCCAAATTATGGCTAAACCACGAAGTTATATCGCGTCTCATGATAAAAATTCTCCTAAAAAATGTTCAATAAAAATATTTGATAAAAATAATTTAAGAATCATCTCTTAATTATTCTTGACTTGCAAGTTTGGAACTTCGGACACGCTGTCATATTCAAAGACCTCGGAAAAATTGCGGATGATAAAGTTTTCAACTTCGCAAAATTCAAGCTCGCGTCCCAAAATTTTTTCCATCGAAGTGACCGGCTCGCCTTCGCAGGCGATTATCCAATCAAAATAGCTCAGGTCTGTATTGACGTTGAGCGCAAAACCGTGTGTCGTCACCCAGCGTTTAAGATGAACTCCGATTGCGGCCACCTTCCCGTCTTTTGTATGAACCCCGGTTAAACCACTGAGTCTAAAGGATTCGATCATAAAATCAGCCATCGTCCGAATAATAACTTCTTCTATATTACGCACATAAAGATGCACATCCTCTTTGAAAAGACTCAAATTGATAATCGGATACCCGACGATTTGCCCGAGCCCGTGATAAGTGACTTTTCCGCCGCGATTTGTTTCAAAAACGGTCGCCCCGAGAGTTTTCAGCATTTCGGCCGAGGCTAAAACGCCGGTTTCCTTGGCACGCCGTCCGAGAGTGTAGGTGTGGGGATGTTCCAGCAAAAAAAGCGTGTCGCGTTTTTCGCGGGCGATGATGGCAGTTTCGGCCGCTTTTTGAATTTGTAATGCCGTTTCGTAATCAATCCGACCAAGACGGCAAACTTCTAATACTCGTTTTGGCATCTTTACACAAGTGAATTATTCAAGTTAGATTAAGTGTAACATTTCTGGCAAACAAAGAGGAAAAATGAGTAAAACTTTGAATTCAACCCTAAACTTTTTGGCAATTGTCTTGTGCGCCCTGGCTTTGACAATCACCATCAACGCCCAAACTAAGAAAAAAACGACTGCTAAAAAGCCAACCTCGGCCGCGGCGGTCGGCGGCGGAAACGCTGAGGTTAAAGCGACTGCTAATAAAGTCTCGATTCAGATTAAAAACGTCTCAAGATTCGTCTATTTGCTGGGCGGAATTGCCCGAACCATCGAAGACCTTGACAAAGAGGCCCGAACCCGAAAAATTTCGCAGGCTTCAATCGAAGCCAATAACAAAAATAAACAGGCAGTTATTCAAGGCATCCAAAATCTGCGAGCCGGGTTGGTGGCTTTAGAAATTGAATTTCGCACGAAACCTGCACTCAAAAATTATTTAATTCAAATCAACGGAATCTCGGATATTGCCGCGCAGTCGGAAGACCAGGCCGTCAACGGTCAATTTACCGAATCAGGTAAAACGCTTCTTTTAGTCATCGAAAAACTCTCGGATACTTTGGTCGCCATGCCGTAAAAGCAGGTTTGCGCCGAACCCCGGATAAAAATAACCTGACAGCCTATGAGAGCGGCTTTGCAAAACTTGCCGGATAGTGCCAAAATTGCTTCAATTTCTAAAGCAATTCAAAATCTAAACTAATCAAAAGGGATTGATGACTGAGCCAAAAATCCGAGTATCCGCCGTTCAATTTGGAACCGGCACTGACGTTGCCGAAAATTTACAGACCTGTTTGCGAATGATTGACCGGGCCGCCGAGGTCAATCCGCAATTTATCGTCTTGCCTGAGTTTTCCAATCATTGCGCGATTTACGAAAGCCTTGAAGACGCAGATCAGGTCGCGCTTGAGCTGAAGGGTGATTTTCTCGCCGCCATCGCCGCTAAAGCCAAAGAAATAAATAGTTACATCAAAATCAATGTCACCCTCAAACGAGATAATGACAAACCGACGGTCTCGAACTTGCTTTATTCACCCGAGGGAAAATTAGCCGGACGAGCCGACAAACAGGTACTGATGGGCAACGAAAATAATTTTTGCAGTCGGGCCAAAACGGCCGGGGATGTTGTCAAAACACCGTTTGGTCTGGTCGGAATGTATGCCTGTGCCGATGGACTGCTGATGGAAACTACCCGGCTCCTGGCTCTGCGCGGAGCGCGGCTTTTGCTCAACTCGCTCAATTCATTTGCCGCAGATGAAGCAAGTTTGCACATCCCCGTCCGGGCCGCGGAAAATAAAGTGTTTGTGGTTGCATCGTGCAAAGTTGATTACCTCGTCCCAAAAGAAATAATCGCGGGCTTTGCCGAAAAAATGAAAATCAAGCCCGAGGATTTACAGGGCGCAGGCGAAAGTCAGATTGTCGCGCCGGACGGAAAGGTTTTAGCCAAAGCTCCAAAGTCGGGTGAAGCGGTAGTTTTTGCCGATATTGATCTGGATGACGCCAACCCCGACGAGGCTGTCCGCCACCGCCGTCCGGCACTCTATAAACCCATTACCCGCCCACCAAAAGTACGGAATTATCAAGCCGGTGCCAAAATAATCAAGGTAGCGATCAGTCAAAGCTATAACGCGCTGAGAAACATTGACGCAAATTTAATAGTTTTTCCCGAGTTGATGTTTTTTCCGAGCGGACTCGTCAGCAATTTAGACCGGGCCGTTCAGGTTTCGACCGAGATGGTTAAACTGCTCAGAACTTTTGTCAGCGGAACCAATAAATATGTCGTGACCAGCATCGTCGAGAAAAGTGATGACGGATTTTCTCACACCGGAATTGTGGCCAGTAAAGAAGGCATCATTTTCCGGCAACCGATGCTTCATTATTCTGAACGACACATGTGGGCTAACGCCCTTGGAGATGAACTCAAAACGATTGATTTACCCTTTGGCAAACTCGCTCTGATTGTTGGTAATGATTCAGCCTATCCTGAACTCTTTCGGCTCGCGGCTTATCAAAATGCTGAGATTGTAGTGTGTCCTTTTGCTGTCCGGGAGCGTTGGGAAACCGAATTCGGCTTTTTGGAACGCGCCGCCGAGAATCGTTTTTCGGTCATTGCCGCGACTCGTCCAAATAAAGAATTGGGCGAATTCGGAAACAGTCTGATAGCCACTATTGACGAAGATTTCACGCTCTGGACCGAATGGAAAAAGCGGCCGTTTGATGGAAATATAAATTATCCGATAGTGCATCGGGCCAAATTTGAGGACGAAGTTTTTAGCGGGTTTGTTTACCCGGCCAATGCTAAAAATCGGCTTGTTTCGCAACAAACTGATGTTGTGGACGGACGCGCCCATTGGCTTTTAAAACCTTTGGCCAAATAGATAAATTGAAGATTAATAGTTTTCGGCAGTTGGCAATAATCGCTGACTGCCTTATTTTTTTGATTGTGATAATCTGTTTGGAACGATGATCAGCGAAGAATATAACGATTTTTACAATCAGGGTTTCGGTTACATCTGCAAACATTGCGAACGCGAACTGCAAGCAAATGAGGTTTCAATCGAAGATGGGCAGGCCCGCTATATGCGCGAGGGCGAAGCCGAAACTAAACAACCCGAACTTTCAAATTCGGGGTTGGCCAAATGGTTGGACACCGCCCAAACAACTTTGATTTGTCCCGATTGCGGAATTACGGAAAAGATTGATTGACTATGAAAATTCTTGATGTCGGATGCGGCGTAAATAAACATGAAGGAGCGATTGGATTAGACAACAATCCGCGCACCGGAGCCGATATTATCCACGATTTGGGCAGCCTTCCCTATCCATTTGCTGATGATGAATTTGAGTTGGTCGTTTCTAATCACGTCATCGAACATCTCCCCGACGTGATGGCTTTTGTTTCGGAACTCCACCGGATTACCAAATCTGGCGGGCGCATCAAAATTCTCACTCCGCACTACACCAACGGCGATTGGGCGAGCGACCCGACTCATCGCAATCATTTCAATTCTTTTTCTTTCAATACCTTTATGCCCGGCCGCCAGGTCTTTGATTTTTATACCGAGATTGTCCTCAAACCAATTAGTGTCTATGTCTCATTGGCCAATTTGTGGCGTATTTTTGGTATCGAATTCATCGTTAATCTCGACCGAAAAAGCGAAAAATTTCGCTGGACACGCAAGTTTTGGGAATATTATCTGAGTTATATTTTTCGCGGTAAAGAACTGCGTTTTGAGTTTGAAGTAGTAAAAAACAACAAAATAGGCACCAATGCACAATTAACAATTGACAATGGACACTGAAGGAAACCCCTCTCTAATTGCAAAATAACTATTTAGCTGAGTTATCTGAATGCTCATTATCTCTCATAATTTTGGCTGACGTGCTTAGCTGAGAAAGTACTTATTTAACTTTTCTTCCTCGCTTGCGCCTGAACCGCCGTAATCGCCACGGCATCAACCATATCTTCGGCTTTGCAGCCGCGTGAGAGATCGTTGCAGGGTCTGTCCAATCCTTGCAAAATCGGTCCGATCGCGGTTCCGCCGGTTAATCTTTCGGTTAATTTGTAGGCGATATTTCCCGCGTTCAAATCCGGAAAGATCAAGACGTTCGCTTTCCCGGCTACGCTTGAACCCGGTGCTTTTGATTGACCAACGCTCGGAATTAGCGCGGTGTCCGCCTGTAATTCGCCATCAATTTCGAGTTCGGGCATTCGGACACGAACGGTTTTGACGGCTTCAATGATTTTTTCTAAAGATTGATGTTTGGCACTCCCTTTGGTCGAAAACGAAAGCATCGCCACCTTTGGCTCAACGCCCAACAGCGCACGGCACGAATCGGCCGAGGCGATAGCGATCTCTGCCAATTCGGCAGCATTCGGGTCAATCACGACCCCGCAATCGGCATAAATCATGGCCCCGTTGACCCCGAATTTTTTATCCGGAACGATCATCAGAAAAAACGAAGAAACGATTTTGAACCCCTGCCGGACGCCGATACAACGCAGGGCGGCGGCTACGGTGTGCGCGGTGGTGTTAGTCGCGCCGGCCACTGAACCATCGGCTTTTCCTAGTTTGACCAGTAAGTTTGCAAAATAGAGCGGGTCTTTGACGGTCTCTTCGGCTTCTTCGAGCGTGACCCCCTTGGCCCGGCGCAATTCGTGATAATAGCGGGCGAGTTTGCCAAAATCCGATGATTTACGATGGTCGAGCAGCTCGACACCGTTCAAATTTACACTGGCTTGTTTGGCTAATTCCCGAATCTTTTCTTCGTCGCCAACAATCGTAATTTTGGCAATTTTATCTTTGGCACACATCTCCGCCGCCTGTATGGTGCGAATGTCTTCGCCTTCGGGCAGGATGATATGTTGCAGATTTTCGCATGCTCGCTGTCGGATTTTGTGCAGTATCATGATTCTCAGAGAAAAATATTTAACCTGTCGTTTGTTGGCAATCGAAATGAGTATAGCAAATCTTCGGTGAATCAAGGAAATTTGACGAGACTTGTATTTACGATATAACGTTTGACTTTTTGCGCTTGACACCAAAGCGAAATTTGCGGGATTATTTAGTTTTACGTTTTAGGACGGAGAACAAAAAGAATTCAAGTCTGATTGAGAGATTCTAGCAACTATTTTTTTGAATCAGACATCTGAATTCACGCAAAAACGAAAACTGCTTAGTTGAAAATTTTGCACCCGATTAACATAGCTTGGAGGATGAATTTTAATGAAAAACATGTTTAAGTTTTTAAGTTTAGGAGTGTTGGTAATAGCATTTTACGCTATTTCGGCCACTTCAGTTTTAGCCCAAACCAGTTTGGAAGATTGTAATACTATTTACGAAAGATTCAAAGTAGAACGGACTGGGAAGGATATTCCACAATGGACGGCAGCAATTGCTTCGGGAAAAGAATACCTTGACAAATGTAGTAATCTTGATCCTCCACAGGAGGAGGTTAAAACCTACGTCACCGGTCAAATTCCAAAACTTCAACAAAAGATTGCCGACAAAACAATTGCAGATAAGGAAGCCCGCTTTAATGCCGCTTTAAAGGCTAACAATGCGGACGAAATTGTTGCCAGTGCAAAAGATTTAATCAATACCAATCGCTCATATTCACTGGATTTGATGTTGGATATTGCGTCGGTTGGTTATGATAAAGCGACGACTAATCCGGCAGTTGACAAGTTCAATGGTGATGCCATTAACTTTGCCAAAATGGCTCTGCAAAAAATGAGCGAAGGTCAAGCTTCGGGCAACGCGGACAATTATGGTTTTTATGTCAGCTATAAAAATAAAGACTGTGCTGACGGTAAAGTGAATGCAATCGGCTGGATGAATTATACTATCGGAGTAATCACCTCGGTTCGCTTAAAACAAACCAAAGACGCGGTTCCATATTTTTACAAAGCAAGTCAGGTCGGCTGCGGCACGAAAAATTTAGCCGAAACCTACCGATTTATCGGAGCCTGGTATCTGGACGAAACAATCAAATTAAATGTCAGCTATGCGGAAAAAACTAAAGCCGCCGGCGATAAAGATACCGATGAAACATTGGCAATTTTAGCGATGATCAAAGGTTATGCTGATCGCGGAGCGGACGCCTACGCGAGAGCCTACAAAATTGCCACCGCTCCAACTTCGAAAGCGCTTCAGCCTTACAAAGATTCTCTGCTCAAACGGGTCAAAGATCTTTATGATGTTCGATTCGGTGAAAATGCGTCAGCTGATGCGGCAAAATTTGACTCTTTTGTCGCCCAGGTACCGGGTAAACCGTTTGTTGATCCGACCACCCCGGTCAATCCGATTGTTGAAGCCGCTCCGACCGCCGGCCCAACAACTTCGACCGGTGGCGGAAAATTAACCGGCTCGGGTAGTGATGCTCAAGCGGCCACCACCACTCGTGCCACTTCGGCGACTGGCACAGGCACTGGATCCGCGCCTGTTGCCACGACCGCCCCAGCTAAAAAAGCCCCAGCTAAAAAACCTGCGAAAAAGAAAGGAACTCGTTAATCGAAGCCTAAGCAGTTTTTGATAAACTCGGAAGCCGAACAATTGCTCGGCTTTCTTTTTTTTTATCAAAACGCAAAAAAACATTTCATATTTTATCCGCACTCCGTTTATTATTTTATTTGGATAAAGATGCTTTTGATTGACTTTCCAAACCCCCGATTCTGTTTCAATTCTGATGGCGTAGTCTGTGTCAGCGAGACGGATTTTCTTAATCCCGGTAATTTGCTCCACGCTTATCGGCAGGGTATTTTTCCGTGGATGGTTGACGGTTATGACCTTGTCCCTTGGTTTTGTCCGCCCCAACGAGCCATTATCAACTTCTCCGAAATTCATCTTCCAAAGAGTTTAAAGAAAACTCAAAAACGTTCAAATTTCACTTTTACGATTGATAAAGCCTTTCGGGATGTCGTTCAGGCTTGTGCAAAAATAAGGCGCAACGGGCAACGCGGAACCTGGATAACCCAGGACATTTACGATAGTTACAATCAACTTCACGCGCTCCGAAAAGCACACAGTATTGAGGTCTGGGACTCTTTCGGCGAATTGGTCGGCGGTCTTTACGGGGTTGACGCCGGCGGAGTTTTTTGTGGAGAAAGCATGTTTCACACTCGTTCGGATACTTCAAAACTGGCTTTTCTGCATTTGGTCGAACATCTCAAAACTCGCGGCGCAACCTGGCTCGATATCCAGGTCATGACTCCGCATTTTGAAATTCTCGGAGCAAAAGAAATTCCGCGTGATGATTTTTTAGCGCGATTGGAGCATACTTTAGCCCAGAATTTAAATTTGTTTTAAAGGCGTTGTTTTTTCGACGTTAGGCTTTTACTTAAGGTTAAACCTAAGATTTTCGTATAAAATCAGGAATTTGAAAATAATAGTTTCAAAACTAAAGGCCGATAACCTAAAATCTACAAGACTATGAAATACGAAGTGGTTAAAAATTATTACTCGGGTGCTTTCTACCAAAGTTCCGCGACTGAAAACCTAGACGTGATATCTCCGATTGACGGTAATTTACTTTCAAAAGTGCCGATGTCAACGGCTGACGAACTAAACGCGGCGGTCGAATCAGCGAAAAAAGCCTTTCCGGCGTGGAGTGCAATGCCAATCAAAGAGCGGGTCCAAATTTTCTTTCGCTATCGGTCTTTGCTCGAAAAAAACTTTGACGAACTGACTGATTTAGTTTCCGAAGAAAACGGCAAAACTCGCGACGAGGCGAAAGCGGAAGTCGAAAAAGCAATCGAATTAACCGAATTTGCCTGTTCAATGCCGCAACTTGTTTCGGGCGAAATTCTGGAAGTTTCAAAAGGTGTCGAATGCCGCGTCGAGCATTTTCCGATCGGTGTCGTGGCTTCGATCGTCCCATTCAATTTTCCGCTGATGGTACCGAATTGGACGATGCCGAATGCCCTCGTGCTGGGCAATACGATGATTATGAAACCGTCCGAATTAGTTCCGCTCTCGGTCGGGAAAATGGCGGAGCTTTTAAAAGAAGCCGGATTACCCGACGGAGTTTTCAACCTTATTCATGGCGGAAAAGAAATTGTCGAGAGAATCTGCGCTCATGCAGGAATCGAAGCGGTCAGTTTTGTCGGCTCGACCAAAGTTGCCAAACTGGTTTATCAGCAGGCGACCCACCATCTGAAACGCTGTGTGGCGCTGGGCGGCGCGAAAAACCATCTGTTCGTCTTGCCGGACGCCAATCCGGCGATGACTGCCAGCAACGTCGCGGCTTCGATGTCGGGTTGTGCCGGACAGCGTTGTATGGCGGCTTCGGCAATGTTGGCAGTGGGCGATGTAACCTCAATCATTGAACAGATTTGCGAAGAAGCACGAAAGATCATAGTTGGCCAAAATCTCGGCGCGGTTATTTCGAAAGACGCCAAGTCACGCATCGAAAATTTTATTACCGAAGCCGAAAAAGACGGCGCAAAAATTTTAGTTGACGGACGCGGCGCCACCGTCGAGGGCAAAGAGAACGGAACCTACGTCGGACCGACCGTGATTGATTTTGTGACTCCGGAAATGTCAGTCGCAACCGAAGAAATTTTCGGCCCTGTCATTTCGATCATCCGAACGGCGAATATAGACGAAGCCTTAAAAATTGAAAACGCTAATCCGTATGGCAACGCCGCCGCAGTTTTTACTCAAAGCGGCGGACTCGCCCGGTATGTCATGGAACGGGCCAGCGCCGGAATGATCGGCGTCAATATCGGCGTTCCCGTCCCGCGCGAGCCGTTTTCCTTTGGCGGTTGGAACGAATCCCGTTTCGGCGCCAACGACATCACTGGCAAAAGCTCAATTGAGTTCTGGACAAAATTGAAAAAGACGACAACCAAATGGAATGCTGAGGCAAAGACAAACTGGATGTCGTAACGGTTTCGCGAATGTTACAGACACAATAAATTATGAAATTAGCACTAATGATTATTGATATGCAGAAAGAATTTTACGTTGGCAAAACTATTTCGCAAATGGATGCCGCCACGGAATATATCAACGCCGTGATTCCCCTCTTTGAAGCCAAAAACTTGCCGATCATCTGGGTACAGGACGTTGATGAAGGTGATGGAGTCGTGCCGGGAACCGCAGGTTTTGAGTTTATTGACCCGCTCACACCGCCCGCCAACGCCCTCCGAATTCATAAACGTTACGGCAACAGTTTTAACCAAACAGATTGCGATAAAATCTTAAAAGAACACGGAATAGATACGGTGGTGATGACCGGATTCTGTGCTGAATACTGTGTTTTATCAACTTATCGCGGAGCCAAGGATCTGGATTATTTTCCTATAATTTTAAAGAACGGGATTGCCAGCGTTGAAGAATCACACAAAGAATTTGTTGAAAATATTAGTGAAACAATTACCTACGGCGTATTAAAAAAAATGCTCAGTAGTATCTAAAAAGATTATGGCAAAAAGTAAATATATGTGGGTTTACAGCCCGAAAAAGACAAACCTAAAACTTTCGGAGAAACTTCAAAATAATATTGAAGAGAAATCTGCTGAATTGGTCGAATTTTTAAAATCAAAATGGATTGCGGAAAAGCCCAAAGATAATGATCTCAACTATATCGTTGATATTTATTCACAATGGAGTAGAAATCGTTTCTACTTTTGTTCAAAATATGCTTGTCCGTCCCCAAACGCCATGGCCCCTTTTTTTGAGATGAAATTTGCTAGAATGACTCCCGCTGGAAGTGAAAAATTCAATTTGGCTTATTTCAGACACACCGGACAATGGAGTGAAGTATTTGAAAGCCTAAGTTGGGAAGAGTGTTTTGAATTAATTAAAGAAGGCGGAATCTTTCAACCTTGAAATCGCTAATTTGAACAAAAAAACTTGAATTTTTTTCAATAAACAGCTATCTTATTTTCACAACAAAAATGAATGAGGATTCATTCAGTAAAAATTAAGGAGTAACATAATGGACGCAAAGATGGAAAGAGAATATATCAAAGGTGGCGAATTTTTAATTAGCGAAGGAGATACGGCAACTTGTTTCACGCCGGAAGATTTTACCGATGAGCATCGGATGATCAGGGATACGGCTTGTGAATATATTGATAATGAGGTGGTGCCGAACTTGCCGGCGCTCGAAAAACACGAATGGCAAATTGCCCGTGATTTATTGAAAAAAGCGGGTGATTTGGGACTTTTAGGCGCAAATATTTCCGAAGATTTCGGCGGAATGGCCTTGGATCAAACAACCGGCGTCATCATTGCCGAGGCAGTTGGGCGCGGAGGCGGGTTTGGTTCGACCTACGGCGCACAAACCTCGATCGGGCTTTTACCGATTTATTATTGGGGTTCCGAAGAACTTAAGAAACAATGGATTCCGGGCATCATTTCAGGCGAAATTACGACCGCCTATTGTTTGACCGAATCAGGCTCAGGTTCGGATGCGCTGGGAGCAAAGACAATCGCCAAATTG
>JANOEF010000076.1:0-4222 GCA_031413075.1 Acidobacteriota bacterium
CACCTCGCCAACGAAGGGTTGGCACTCCTCCAAATCTCAAGGCGGAGAATTATTGCCTCATTTATTTAAGCAACTTGGTATAAAGTAAAGGGAGTTATGAAAAAAATAATTTCGATTTTGTTGATTTTGATTGCTGCTTCAACGGTTTTTGCACGTCCAATTAAACGGATTACCTTTCCCAAAGGTGCGACAAAAGTTACAGTTACTGGTTATTTGAACGGATATAAAGACAAGCAAATTTACGTCATTCGCCTTAGAAAAGGTCAAAAAATGACTTTGAAAGCGAATCGTTATGTCTCGCTTTATATCACGGCTCCCAATGGTGAAGACGCGTCCGATATGGATTTGTCCTGTCATTCCAACCAAACAGTTGAATATACGATGGCGGGCGATTACAAAATTAAGGCGGTTGAATGCCAAAAGGCTGATGCCTGGAAGGGCAGTTTTAGAATCATGGTAACTGTCAAATAAAATGTCCCAAAGCATGCGCCAAACGATTGAGCAAAATCAAAAGATGAGCGTCCTGAATTTGTTCGATTTTTTCGAGCAGATTTTTCAAATTAAAAAAATTCAAATCCGTTTCACCCAACTTTTCTGCGTCCAATTCGACCGCTAACGGATAAACAACCTCAGGCGTGATTCCCGCGCTAGTAAAAAACGAACCGCCGAGTTCCCAGGTTTTTCGGACAGAAACCTGAGAGTCGGTTGAGAATTTTTCCAGTACAAACGGCTCGATCTCGAATTTATGTAAAACGGTTTTTGGCAACCGCCAGGCCGGAACACAAACGATGCGCGAACTTTCCGTAAATCGTTGCACTGCAGGCAAATCGCGGTATTCAATCCCGACCAGAATCTCATCATCCACTTTGAAAAAAGGAATGGCCGCGACCGTATTTTTGCTGAAATTCCGCGGGATAACATATTCAAATTCAGCCCGCTTGAGATGGTTGCCGGTTGAGTCGTATTCGATAAATTCCGATCTTTCGAGTTTGAGGAAATGACTCGTTTCAATTTCACAAGGCTCAAAAATCTGACGTTTTTCGAGATTGAATTCAGCTTCAACTTTGACGGATAAATTTTGCGAAAGAGGTTTTATATCCGCACCGATCCACGCGCCTGGCGAACGCTTTAATTGCCGCAAAAGCTGATAAATGTTGATTTCCAGACGCGCATCAAACATTCCGCCAACCGCACAGGCGCGCAAAACCTGGTGTGCATCAAGTTCGCGCACCACACCTGCACTGGTAAAAGGCGTATAATTTTCAATCGTTTGCGGCTCTTTTTGCCACGCCGAAATTTTTACCAAATGAGATTCTACCCGTTCATCAATTCCGCCCGCCGAGGTGAAATAAAAATTCGGTTGACTAATTGTAAGAATCTCATGTTTGGAAAGATTCGCCCGTTCAGATAAGATTTCTTCAATCTGACTCGGGACTCCGGCCACGGAATCTTGGACAATGGCAGAGATTGGTTCAGTCAGATACCCCGAATAATTGGCCCGGTTCAAATGTTTTGTCTGCCGTTCCGCATTAATAATCGGACGCGGAAAGTCCTTTTTGGCGAGGACAAAAATTTGACCGTCATCGTCCTCAAACCACGGTAACAGATCAATCGTTTGATTTGGCCGGGTGGCCAGTTCGTAGATTCGATTTGTTTCGGTATTCCGATAACCCTTGACTGATAAAAATTTCGGCTGAGGCTCTTCGTTCGACCATGATTCGATCAAGGCAACTCCCGAATTCTTGGGAATCTTTTCGCCGACGATCAGATAGTTTGTGGGCGGAAAATGAACTTGATCGTTAACTGAATCAGTGAGGTCAAATTTTCCTTCAAAGCGGTTTGAAACGATCCACGGATTCCATAGCGGCATCGAAACGACGATGCGTAAATTTCTGCATTTGAACGCACTTTCAAAATCCAATTGTGAAAAATAAGTGTATTCTTCTAAAAGTTCGGGCGACCAATGATCGCGGTAATCCTTACGCAGAACAAACTCGGCGGCCGTTCTCAGCGTAACTTTGAACCGTGACCAACCATCGCTCTGAGAATCAAGTTTTTCGAATGCGACGCCTTCATTCAAATTCAAACTTGAGCGAAAATCCCGGGCAAAAATTTCAAACAGAGCGGCAGTCGAAAGTTCGGCGATTTCGCCCGAATCTTTGCCGTCCGTGTTCGGCAAAGCTAAATAAACTAGCTTCTGATTCTCGTCAGGGATCACAAAATCACGAATTATCAAAACGCCGCCCTCTTTCAACTGAGCAACCTGATTCGATAAAGTTTTGGTAATCTGTTTGACCTCGAAACCGTTAAAACTGGTGACATGGTGCAAAACGGACGAGTCGAGGATGCCGTCCAATGAATTTTCGGGAAAGACATTTTCGGCAATATCGCCGGTGGTAAAGCTCAGATTCGCCAATTTGTAATGATTATTTGAATATTCGACGGTGACCGGATTAATGTCCACCCCAACCAGTGTCAGATTTTCGTAAAGTTTGGCTAAATCAAAAGTTCCGCTCCCCGAACCGCTTCCCATATCGGCGATGCGCCCGCGTGAAGGGAAATGCGCCGTTGTCAGCGCGATTTTCTGCTGCATGGACTTGTCCATCCCCGCAAAATATTCTTCGTAGGCCGAAAGACTGCCCCGTTCCTGTTTAGAGTATTTGCCCATAACATCACTCAAATCTCCGCCATTCCGCCTCGTAATATCGCACCAGAGCCTGATTGTCGAGCCGATTTATTTCAATCTCCTCATCAGGTTTTGCAGTGTCAGCCGTAAAGTTAAAGATTATCGGCAAAGTCTCATTACTCAAAAATTTGAGTTCGATATCGGCGGGAATTGTTTTCGGAGTTTCAAAGTCCTGGAGCTTTGCCAGGGCATAGCCCCAAATGCCAAAACTTGGGACGGTCGTTTGATAAGGTTTGACCGTAAATCCCGACGCTTCAAGCGTTTTGATAATAGACCAATAGGATTTGCGCGCTATCAAAGGCGAGGTGCATTGAATCACCACGGCCGAATCGGGCTTTAATTTTGCTTTCAAAAGATTGTAAAAACGTGTCGTGTAGAGTTTTCCGAGCGCAAAATTATTCGGGTCGGGAAAGTCAACAATTGCCACGTCAAACGGCTCGGTTTGGTTGTTGTCGAGCCAAACAAAAGCATCGGTATTGATGATATTGACCCGCGCATCTTCTAATGAATTTTTGTTTAATTCTCCAAGTGCCGGGACTTTTTTGGCAACTGCCGTCATTTCAGGATCAAGGTCAACCAGGGTCACACTTTCAACACTTTTGTATTTCAAAATCTCGCGTACTGCTAATCCATCGCCGCCGCCCAACACTAAAATTCGTTTCGGATTGTCGCCATAAGCCGCAAACGCCGGATGAACTAAAGCCTCATGATAGCGGTATTCGTCAAAGGAGTTAAACTGCAAATTTCCGTTCAAAAAGAGCGAATATCCGGTTTTGCCTTTGGTTACCACAATCCGCTGATACGGCGAACTTTTGGTATAGATGATGTTGTCCACAAAGAGCGAATCTTCGGCTAAACTGGTGATTGCATCGGCTTTGATGAACGCAATAGTCAGGAGCAGAATAATGACAAACCCGGCTATCCGCAGATATTGTGTAATATTTTTCTTTAAGAGATCTTCCAGAATCCAGGTTGCCCAGATTCCAACCACCGCGTTTAAGATCCCAAACAGGAGCGAAGTGCGAATCAACCCAAGCTTCGGCACTAAAAACAGCGGAAAGGCCAGCGAAGCGACCAAGGCGCCGACATAATCGAGGGCCAGCACCCGTGAGACGAGCTGTTTGAAATCGAGTTCATCTTTGAGAATTCGCATCAGCAACGGAATTTCCAGACCGACCAGGGTCCCGATTCCAAAGACGACTCCGAAAAGCAAAAGACTGAAATAAGAGAGTTTGGCGAATCCGAGAAAGAGAACTGGCGCGGAAAATCCGCCGAGTAGTGCCACTGCCAGTTCAATTTCAATAAATTTACGGGCGAGGTCTTTATCCAAAAATCCGGAGAGCCACGAACCAACGCCCATGGCCGACAGGTAAATACCGATAATTAAAGAAAATTGGGTGACGGAATCGCCCAGAACATACGAAGAGACAGTTGCGGCCAACAACTCGTAAATTAAACCGCAAGTAGCAATAATGATGACATTTAGAAAAAGTAGCGGAACTTGTTTCATCTTAAAAGGATAAAGGATGAAGTAGG
>JANOEF010000077.1:0-3322 GCA_031413075.1 Acidobacteriota bacterium
AGCGACCTGACATTTCGCTTTGCTCTCTTTTACCTTGGTTACGGCTTTCGATTTTGGATCTGGGATGGCGGATTTCAGATTCTCCAAATCCCAAATTACAAACTTTTATTCAGCTTTTTTTTCACCGATTTGTTTGATAACAACTGCCAAGTCACGCGGCACCGCATTAATAACTGTGGCGATGCGTTGGGCCTGGGCGTTGACGACAAACATAAATTTCGAGATGAGCTCTTCTTTTGACGGCAAATTGGCGATTGTTTCAACCTGTTTGACATCATAAACTTTTCCTTCTAAGACACCGGCCTTGAAGGTATAAAACTCTGCGTTGTCTTTGACAAATTTGGTAACCAGTTTTGATAAAACAACGGCATCCTGATCAGTCCAGGCAATCGCGGTCACACCTTTGAAATGCTCTGAAGCATTTTCAAACTGAGTCCCCTTGACGGCCAATCGGGCCAAGGTGTTTTTGACAACTTGATAACCAGCACCGGCTTCCCGCAATTTGTTGCGAAATTCCTGATCCTTTCCGACTCTTAGTTTCTTAAAACTAACGACCATCGCCGAATTTGCATTTGCCAATTGCTCGGTGAGGGCGTTTAAACCTCTCTGTTTGGTTTCTCTACTTTTCATTTTCTTTTGCGCTCCTCACTAAACTAAACTTAACTCATCGAGCAAAACGCCCGGACTCATGGTAGCCGCTAAATTAACTTTTTTAACATACCGGCCTTTGGAAGTTGAAGGTTTGGCCTTGATTACCGCATCGATCAGGGTCTTGGTGTTTTCTTTCAATTTTTGAAGATCAAAAGAAACTTTACCCACCGGCGAGTGAATGACACCCGTCTTATCAACCCGGTATTCCACTTTTCCGGCTTTAGTTTCCAGAATTGCGGTTTTAACATCCATCGTTACGGTCCCGGTTTTCGGGTTCGGCATCAAGCCGCGAGGTCCCAAAATTTTACCTAAAGACCCGATCTTGCCCATCATATCCGGCGTTGCGATCAAAGAATCAAAATCCAGCCAACCGCCTTTGATTCTGTCCACGATGTCGTCGGCTCCGACAAAATCGGCACCGGCTTCTTCGGCTTCTCTGACTTTCTCGCCTTGAGCCACAACCACCACAACTTTTGCCTTACCGCCCAAACCATTTGGCAATACTACGGTTCCGCGAACCATCTGGTCTGCTTTTCGCGGGTCAACTCCGAGCCACATGGTCAATTCAACCGTTTCGTCAAATTTGGCGAAAGCAATTTCTTTAACTTTGGTTAGTCCTTCTTCGAGCGAATATTTTTTGCTTGGCTCAAATTTTTCCAGAGCCGCCCGATATTGTTTACCTTTTTTCGGCATTTATTTATTTAAGGTTCAAACGAAACGTTCTTAAATTTGCGAATTCTCCGCAAACATTTCTCCCTTTCCAAAAAACTTATTCGATTGTCAGTCCCATACTGACGGCTGTTCCGGAAATAGTGCGGATGGCCGATTCTAAATTTGTGGTATTGAGGTCGGTCATTTTCTTTTTGGCAATTTCTTCGATCTGAGCCGGTGAAATTGTGCCGACCTTTTCTCGGTTCGGTTTCCCCGAACCCTTTGCCAAGCCTACCGCTTTCCGAATCAAATCGGCCGCCGGAGGGGTTTTGGTTTCAAAGGTGAATGAGCGGTCGCCATAAACCGTGATTACCACCGGAATTTTCATATCCGGGTCGTCGTTTTGGGTTTTTGCGTTAAATGCTTTGCAAAACTCCATGATATTAACGCCGTGCTGTCCAAGTGCCGGACCGATCGGCGGAGCAGGATTTGCTTTCCCGGCCGGAATCTGAAGTTTGATATAACCTGTAATTTTCTTAGCCATAACTTGATTTACGATCCTGTTTCAGTTAGCAGTGGCAGTCGCGGTAGGCAGTTTGTTTATCATGCTTTGGCGCGACACTTTTGCTTTCAGACTCAGGAATGTCCTCTTAATTTTTTCAATATCTATCGACGATTTGCGAAATGGCAATCCAAAATCACAAATCCAAAATCCAAAATCCAAAATCGGATCATTCTTCTTCGGCAAAGGTAACTTTTTCGACATCCAGAAAATTTAGTTCGACCGGAGTCGCCCGTCCAAAAATCGTGACTGTCACCTTCAAAGTCGTTTTTTCCTCGTTAATATCTTCGACTTTGCCGGTAAAACTTGCAAACGGACCTGATTTGATACGAACTACTTCTTCGAGGTGATAGGAGAATTTCGGCTTCGGTTTTTCGGCGGCAATCTCAACATTGTGAACGATTTGGTCAACTTCTTCCTGAGTTAAAGGAGTCGGATTTTTTCCGCCCAAAAACCCTGTGACTTTCGGGGTTGATTTAATCGCATGAAAGACATTATCCGGAATTCGTCCGCGCTCATCGCATTCAATTTCCACCAGAACATACCCTGGATAAAACATCCGGGATGATTCGATGCGTTTGTTTCCGCGCATTTCCACAACTGTTTCTTTGGGCAGTAAAACAGACGTAATCAAATCGCCGAGTTCGAGATCGCGAATCCGAGCCCGGAGGCTTTCGACTACTTTATTTTCGTGTCCAGAATAAGTATGGATGAAATACCACTGTCTCATCTTTCAGTCCTTATAAACCAACTATTTTGTTGACAATCCATTCGATTGCCTGCAACACATAAACCCATCCATGGTCAACCAGGTATAGGAAAATGGCGAAAAAGATGACGTTCAAGACCACAATTAAAGTAGTCCCTTTGACATCATCCGACGATGGAAACGAAACTTTGTTCAGTTCTTCACGAGTTTGTTTGATAAACTCACTCGGTCCGACCTTTTCGTTTCCGTCCTTTTTTTCTAAAGTGCCAACTGCTTCTGACACGGCATTATTCTCCTCAAAAGTGTTAAATGGCAGGGGTATCAGGATTTGAACCCGAACCTAAGGTTTTGGAGACCTCCATGCTAACCGTTGACACCATACCCCTAAAACAATTTTAGATTTTAGATTTGCGATCTTGGATTGAATCTCGAAGTTTTACACCATAATTCAATCCAAAATCCAAAATCCAAAATCCAAAATCGGACTATTTGTTTTCTCTATGAACTTGATGCTTTCGGCAACGGCTACAAAACTTTTTGAATTCCAGTCTAGCCGGTGTATTCTTTTTGTTTTTGGTCGTCACGTAATTGCGTTCTTTGCATTCGGTGCACTGTAAAATTATGTTATCGCGTGGCATTTTCTACCTCGTTATCTTTATTCAATAATGTCAGAGACGGTTCCGGCTCCAACTAGCCACCAATTCGCCACCGGCAGCTTGGCCGGCGGTGGCGGCCATCAGGCCTACCTT
>JANOEF010000078.1:0-31080 GCA_031413075.1 Acidobacteriota bacterium
GATACTGGCAAATCGCATCCTGGATTCAACAGGCCAAACGTTACAAACAGGATTTAGTACTTTTTTACCATTAGCAATAAAAGGCATCTTTTTGACGGATGCCTTTTTGCTTTGTTATTTATTTATTTTGCGGCGATTTGACCAGTTTGTTCGGGTCAAAACCTTGTTCTTTGACTCGATTCAAAATGGTCTGATACGTTTTCTCATCTAATTCGGGGGTTCGGCTCAGAATCCATAAATAATCTCTGGCAGGTGTCCCGATTACTGCATATTGATAGTTTCTCTCTAAATCTATGACCCAGTAATCTCCCCAAACAAACGGTAAGAATGATAGAAAACCGGGAGCAAATCTAACTTTTAATTTGGCGTTAGTGCTTTTATCAACTATTTTAGCCTCGCCCGTGGCTGAATTCATTTTCCCGTCAGCAGTTTTGCAGGAATTCAAGACCTCGATTCGGCCATTGTTCTTTTTTGTATAAACGGCGCTCGTATTCGCTACACATTTCTTTTGAAACCGATTCGGATATTTGGCAATTTCAAACCATTTTCCGAGATACCGATTTATCTCAACTGACGGGACGGTTTTGACGTCATTTTCAGTTTCGGCAAAAACTGTCCAAGTGAACAACATTGCAACTAAACCCAATCCACAAAATATCTTTTTCATAATCATCCCCTTTTTTCGTTAAATTTTTTCCGAATGATTTTCTCATTCGGAGGATGTTAAGATGAGTAAAGACAAAGAAATGATGCAAAATAAGTCCGAAAATGAAAGATTATCTGAAAATGGTGAGATGATTTATGATTTCGGCAATGAATTTTTGGTCGTTTGCCCAAAATGTAAAGCAAGGGCAAAAGTTGTTCCGATTCCGGTCGGGTCGAAAAAAAATAACGCGCAACTGACGGCCCCGCGTTATTTGATTTGTTTAACTTGTGTCCATCGTGATACCTGGCAAGGCGGTATCATTGCCATCGGCGCGAGTTTTGACTGGTATTTTCAGCTTCCACTTTGGCTGCAAATTTCCTGTTGCGGAAAAACTCTGTGGGCGTATAATGAGACGCATCTTGATTTTTTGGAAAATTACGTCAAGGCAAAATTACGCGAAAGAACTCCGAATACCAATAAATCTTTAGCCAGTCGTTTGCCAAACTGGATAAAATCAGCCAAAAATCGAGACGAAATTTTGAAATGTATCAAAAGACTAAGAACTAAACTTTTATAAAATCCGTTTTAATCAATGAAGAAAGTTGTCAATCAAACAGGGTTTTGCCGGAGGCTGAAAATCTATGGCAATTTACCTCGGTAAATTTTGATTAAAAGATTGAAGTAAAGTCTTAGGTCACGCCGGTTGCGTGCTAAAATGCTAGCCGAAAGTTATGGAAAATATCGAACAAATAGAAGTTAGTCAGGCGCAATCGCTTTTCGGGTTGTCAAAACAGGAACGTAAACAGATTGAGGTTGAAGAAAGTCTGGAGACACTTTCGCGTTATTTGGACGGGTTGTTCCGGGTTCCCGGCACGGGCTGGAAATTTGGATTGGATGCGCTCATTGGTTTGATTCCAAATGTTGGTGATATTTCGACCTCGCTGGTTTCGTTCTATATTTTGGTAGCCGGAGTTCGATACGGGGTGCCGAAAATTACTCTTCTTCGGATGGCTTTTAACATTGGGTTGGATTATGTGATCGGCGCAATACCTTTTGTCGGCGATGCCTTTGATTTTTTCTGGAAAGCAAACAAACAGAATATGGACCTGATTCGTGAGCGCGGAACCGGACATGGTCACGGAACGAGCGGCGATTGGCTCTTTGTGACGGTGATGATTCTGATTTTGCTTGGTTTACTGGTTGGCTCAATCTTTGTTAGTTTGTTTATTTTAGGCTTTTTGGGTTATCAGATCGGAAAACTTTTTACATAATTCGGGAGAACAAAAAAATGTTTGGCTTGATGCGGGCAAAAACGTGCCGACTTTCGGCAGATGAAAAACAGTTTCGGCGTCTTCATTATTGCGGAACCTGTAAAACTATCGGCAGTCTCTATGGGCAAAAATCACGGCTTTTGCTTAATCATGACACGGTTTTTTTAGCGGAACTTTTGACCAGTTTGAGCAATGAAAAAATTACGGATTGGCAAAAATCGTATCAATCATATAATTGCCTCAGTTTACCGAAAAGCGAAATGCCGATTTCGCTGCAATTTGCCGCCACGACCAACATTGTTCTGGCTGAATTCAAGCTTGCCGATCATCTTTTAGATACCCGGCAAAGGCGTTTCAGACTAGCCCATCGGATCTTTTCCCGGGAATTTATCGAGGCAGAAAGGAAATTAAAGGAATGGGATTTTCCGTTAGAAAAGGTTCGTAAACTGTTGGAAAGTCAAACGAATATCGAAAATAAGTTGGCCGATTTAGACGAGCTTTCACGGCCGACAGCAGAAACAACGGCAATTTTCTTTGCCCGCGGGATTGAATTAATCGGACGAAAAGAATTAGCAAATGCGGCTCATCAAATAGGTTTCCAGTTCGGTAAGTTGATTTATTTGCTCGATGCTTACGAAGATTTTGATAGAGATGCTAAGAATAAAGAGTTCAATGCTTTACGCACTGTGTTTAGCGACAGATCAAAACCCCAAGCCATTCCGATTCTACTTGAATTGGAAGGCGATATAATTTCAAAAATCCATCAATTACCGATTTCCGCAACCAAAAAACAAATCTTCGCTTCACGGCTGAGAAGTAATTTACAAAAAAAACTCGGGCAGCATTCAACGGTTCCGGTCTGCCAACTGAAAACGCGACTGACACTTTCCGAACGATTTGACCGGGCCACAATTCGAGCTAAAGAATTAACCGCGAATCATTCGTGGGCAAGTGTCTTACCGGTTTTTGCCTTTGTTTTAGCGGTTGTTTTTATCGCACCGATGCAGACGCGCGAGGCAAAATCTGCCCGTGAATGCGCCGAACTGGGGTTTAATCTGATGTTTCTCGGTTCAATGATCGGCGCAGTCTTGGCTTTTCCAAAATCAATTATGCAAGGTGGCGGTGGATACACTCCGCCAACGCCCGAAGAGCTTGGGCAACTGAAGAAAAAGCAACCTCAAGAATCCGGTAGTGGCGATGCCGGAGGAGATGCCGGAGGCTGGTGTGATTCGTGTGACTGCTGTTGTGAATGTGACAGTTGCAACTGTTGCGACAGTTGTAATTGTTGTGATAGCTGCGATTGTAGTTGTGATTAAAAAATGGACGAAAACCGTTTCAATTAAGCGAAGTTCTATCGGATTGTTTCACTGTTTTTTTGAATGTTTATTTTCCCAGATCGTCTTTGGGTAGTTGTTTACCTGATAGCACAATCATCCAAAATTCACTAAACTAAAAGAATGCTGCGAATTTCCGAAATAAAACTCTCGCTCGACCACGCCGAAAATGCGGTTGAAGACGCGATTCTCAACAAACTACATATTCCGAAAGATGATTTAATCAGATTCGCAATTTTCAAAAGAAGTTATGATGCCCGGCGCAAAAGCAATATCTTGTTGGTCTATATCGTAGATGTCGAGACTAATCAGGATGAAAAAATACTGGAAAAATTCAAAGATGATCCGCATGTTATCCTGACGCCTGACAGTTCTTACAAAATGGTGGGAACGGCGCCGAAAGACTTAAAATTTCGCCCGATTGTCATCGGAACCGGACCGTGCGGGCTCTTTGCCGGATTGATGCTGGCAGAAATGGGGTTTCGCCCCATAATTTTGGAGCGCGGAAAATCTGTCCGAAAACGCTCGCTCGATACTTTCGGTTTTTGGCGCGAGGGAGCTTTGAATCCTGAGTCAAACGCCCAGTTTGGCGAAGGCGGAGCCGGAACTTTTTCTGACGGCAAACTGTACAGCCAGGTTAAAGATTCCAAGTATCTTGGACGAAAAGTTCTCGAGGAGCTCGTCAAAAACGGAGCCAATCCTGAAATTTTATTCATCAACAAACCGCATATCGGAACTTATAAACTGATCAAAGTGGTCGAAACCATGAGATCCACGATTGAATCACAGGGCGGCGAGATTCGATTTGAAAGCCGGGTCGAAGACCTTGAAATTGTTGACGGAAAGGTTCGCGGAGTAAAACTTGCGAGCGGTGAATTTATCCAAAGTGATCATGTTGTGCTGGCCGTCGGGCACAGTGCGCGGGATACTTTTGAGATGCTTTTTAGCCGCGGAGTTTATATCGAACCGAAGCCTTTTTCGATTGGTTTTCGCATCGAACATCCGCAAAATCTGATTGACGAATGCCGCTTTGGCAGTTTTGCGGGCAACAAAATTCTCGGGGCGGCTGATTACAAATTAGTTCATCATTGCAAGAACGGACGTTCGGTTTATAGTTTTTGCATGTGCCCGGGCGGTTTAGTAGTGGCGGCGGCGTCTGAAGCCGGTCGGCTGGTGACCAACGGCATGAGCCAATATTCACGCGGCGAAAAGAATGCTAATAGTGCAATTGTGGTGGGAATTACACCCGAAGATTATCCGGAAAATGCCCTGGCCGGAATCGCTCTGCAACGAAAATTAGAAGAAACTGCCTTTAAGCTCGGCGGCGAAACTTATCAGGCTCCGGCACAATTAGTTGGTGATTTTCTGGCAGGTCGTCCTTCCAAGGAATTTGGGAAAGTCGAGCCTTCATACAAACCCGGAATTCGTCTCGGAGATTTAAGCGAGGCCTTACCCGCTTACGCGATCGAGGCGATTCGTGAAGCGATTCCCGCGTTTGATCAACAAATCAAAGGTTTTGCCATGAATGACGCAATTTTAACCGGAGTTGAAACCCGCACCTCATCACCAATTCGGATCAAACGCGATGAAACCGGACAAAGTATCAATACCAACGGACTTTTCCCGGCCGGCGAGGGGGCGGGCTATGCCGGCGGAATTCTTTCGGCAGGGATAGACGGCATCAAGGCGGCGGAAGCAGTGGCAAAGTCCATCCTGCAAAAAATCAATCCGTAACTTTCGCTAAAACTAAAGCCGAATTCTTTGAGCCAAACCCGATGCAGTTACACAAAGCTGTATTAACTTCGGCCTTTCGGGCGACATTCGGCACATAATCTAAATCACAAAGTTCGTCCGGTTGGTCAAGATTGATAGTTGGCGCGATAATTCCATCATTTAAGGCCAACAGGGTTGCGCCGATACCGGCCGCGCCCGATGCTCCCTGCGGATGTCCGACTTGAGATTTCGTGGCAGACATTGTCAATTTGTAAGCGTGGTCGCCAAAAGCATTTTTGATGGCTTGAGTTTCGATCCGGTCGTTTAGTTGGGTCGAAGTTCCGTGCAGATTGATATAGTCAATTTGGTCGGGGGCAATTCCGGCGTCCTCAATGGCCAATCCCATGGCCCGTGCCGGTTCAACTCCATTTTCTTCTAACCGAACTCGATGATATGCGTCACAGGTGGAGCCGTAACCTAAAATTTCAGCATAAATTTGAGCTTTTCGATGCAATGCGCCTTCCAAAGTTTCCAAAACAAAAATCCAGGCGCCTTCGCCCAAGACAATTCCGGAACGGCTTTTATCAAATGGACGCGAGGCTCGATGCGGTTCATCATTCCATTCTTTGGTGAGCACCGTCATTAGGTTAAATCCTTTTAAAATGCCGAGCGCAATCGGTGAATCAACCCCGCCGGTGAGCATCATCTCGGTTTTGCCGAGCGCGATATGCTGAGCGGCGTAAGCGATAGCATCGGTTGAGCTGGTGCATCCGGTTGAAACGATATGTGAAAGTCCGTGAAGCCCGAAAGCCATGGATAATTCGGATGAAAGTCCACCGTGGGTCGAACTCGGAATAGTATAAACGCTGGCCTTGTTTGGTTCGCCCGTCAGCCAGTAAACATATTGTCGTTCGGTAAAACTCAATCCGCCGCCGCCGGTTCCGAGGACGACGCCAAAGTTTCGTTTTTCTTCTAAACTTAATTCTGCAGGGTTGATTTTTGCGTCTTGCAAAGCTTCACGGGCCGAAGCCAGAGCGAGCGGGACGGTGCGCGCGACATTTTTGCGGTCTTTCGGGTTGAGCTCAGCTTCCCAATCAAAATCTTGCACCTCAGCGGCGATTTTGACAGCGACCTCAGAAATGTCAAAACTTTCGATTCGGCGCACTCCGCTGACACCTTTTTTGAGCGATTCCCAATAATTTTTGCGTCCGATACCAATCGGTGTCACACAGCCGAAACCAGTGATGACAACCCGCCGGGGTTCTGTTAAATTTTTGAACATAAAAAAGCCGTAGAACCTTTATCTTGCGTGTTCTACGGCTTAATTTCAAGTTTAGATATTTGAATTATTCCGGAACCTTAGTTCCACATTCGTTGCAGAATTTTGTTCCGGCCGACAGTTCGGCATTACATCCGGTGCATTTTATCTTTTCTTGTTTAGAACCGCATTCGTTGCAGAATTTCGCGCCTTCGCGCAGTTGTGCGCTACATTTGACGCATGGCACCATCGCAACTTCCATTTTGCCGCCGCAATCACCGCAAAATTTTGTTCCGGCGGGATTCGGTTTATTACAACTCGGGCACCCAATCATCTGGGCCTGCGGTTGAATGGTTTGAGCCTGTTGTTGCGGCGGTTGCTGACCGCCTCCGAAAGCATTGACCATTTGATTACCGACGGCGAAACCTGCTCCTAAACCGGCCCCGAGTCCGGCTCCGCCGCCTTCGTTTTGAGCGGCATCACGCAAGGCATCGGCAGCCTGGAGTTTCATATAATTATCAAGATTTCCGAGCGCGCCCATCGAAGCACGTTTATCCATTGCGGCTTCGACTTCTTCGGGTAACGAAATGTTTTCAACGTAGAATTTTGTTACTTCGAGACCGTAAGTTTTAAAATCTTCGTTGATTTTTCCGCGAATGACATCGCCAAGTTCTTTATATTGAGCGGCTAAATCGAGCGCCGGGATTTTCATTTCGCCGATGGCGTCCGAAAACTCGGTGACAATCGCCCGTTTTAATTGTCCGTCAATATCTTCGACTTGAAAATGTCCGTTGGTTCCGGCGATTTCCTTAATAAATGTTTGCGGATCGGCAACTTTTAACGAATATGCACCAAATGCTCGCAGACGGACGATGCCGAAATCTGCGTCGCGCAACATGATCGGATTGGCGGTTCCCCATTTGGTATCGGTAAATTGTTTAGTGTTAACGAAATAGACTTCGGCTTTGATCGGAGAATTAAAGCCGTATTTCCACGCTTCGAGTTTTGATAAAATCGGCGTGTTTCCGCCTTCGATGGTGTATCTGCCCGGTGCAAAAACGTCAGCCACTTGTCCTTCGAAAACAAAAACTGCCGCTTGCGATTCGCGGACAATCAACTGCGCTCCGTTTTTAATTTCCTGATTATTGACCGGAAAACGATAGACAATTGTATTGCCTGATTCGTCAAGCCATTCGATAACCTCAATAAACTGATTTAATGCTTCATTTTTAACTTTTTCCCAAATACTCATTTTTCAATCTCCTTTTGTAATAAAACCTTACGAAAAATATCTCATAAAGTTTCGCGCTTGAAAAGGGAAATTTTACGGTTTAATGGTTATTTTTAGCAAACGGCAGGAAAAATTTGCAGAATAAGAGAATTATCAGCCCGCCCGCGCAGTCGAGCAAAACATCTGAAACCGAGCCGATTCTACTCGAATCAAATGATTGAATTATTTCGTCAATCGTGGCCATTACTAAAACAATTGCGAATGATGCCGCAAACCAATTTTTTCGGAGCCAATCAATCGGCGAGCCAACCACCGCAAATAAAGCCACGGCTGCCAGAATTGAATAATAAGCCAGATGCGCGATTTTACGGATGATGATATTGACCAGATGAATGGTGTCTTCCGATGAAAAAAACATTTCCAAAAGCGGGCGTAAAAATCGAGAGGTTTTGGCCATCGAGGCATTGCCGGTGGAGGAATAAAAAATCACCGCCATCCATAAAATTAAAGGCAGAAAACGCCACCAATTACCGCGTCGGGCCGAATTAAGAGTTTCTTTTTCTTCCATCATTTAACTAAGGATCCTATTAATTTTGAGATAAAAGGTGCGATTCCAACTCCGAAAATAATTCCGCCGACCGTCATCATGATGAGGGCCGCCCAACTGGTTTTTTTGACCAGACAAAAGACGATCCCGGCAAACCAATTGAACAAAAATATCAAAATTCCCCAGGTTAAACCGCCGTTCTTAAAGCCCGCCACCATCAGCCAAATCCAGCCGGCAAAAAACATCAGACCACCCGCTGCAATTGCGCCAAGGCTAATAAAATCTATGCTTTCCATAATTAACAAAGTCTAGTTGATGTCTGACAATTTTTCAAACTACCCTGATGCAAGATCGGATATTCAAACACTTGCCGAAAACGGTTCATATCCAGCTGTTACAATTCCTGTCAATTGTCTGAGATTCATTAGGAAAAGTTTTTGTGCTATAAATGTTGAAAATAGAAATTCGAGCTGAAGGTGAAAGCGGAATGGTAATTTTTGTAGGTGTTCTGATTATAATTTTTTTGGTCGCTCTGGTGCTGGCTTGGTGGTTTCGCGCTTTAAGAAATGCGGAAGATACGAATAATCAAGCCGCCGATATGAAAAACGGAAAGGGTATTTTTTTGACTTTTAACTACTCTCCGGAGGAATGGGAATATTTCACTCGACATTTAGTTCTGTCGGGAAAACAGGGAAAGGCTTTTTTCGGCGAAAAACTCATTTTATTAGCCGATGGAACGGAAGACGTGATAACTGAGCTTTTTGATTTAAATCCGCGGGGGAAAAGATTACAGCAAGTAGAAATAAATGAGGGGTTTCTTGTATTTTCCATAAAATACCGGGATGTGATGGGTTTTGATATTGCTGGAGACCCTTTTCTTATTAAAAGTGAGAAAGACGAGTTCCAAATTCTTATTCCCGCTGCTCAAATTGATGACGCCAACAGATTGCTTGATTTTTACCAGAAATTAATTATGCAAAACAACGACAAAGCAAATGAAATGATCAGAAAGTCATAAAAAAAAACGCAACCCCGACGGATTGCGTTTTGATCCACAAAGTTGACTCTGCCTTATTGGGCGGCGGCGCCCGAAACAACTTCGATAATTTCTTTGGTAATCGCGGCCTGGCGAATCCGGTTCATATTCAAGGTCAATGACCCGATCAGCTCGCCGGCATTTTTAGAAGCCGAATCCATCGCGGTCATTCGGGCGCCCTGTTCCGAAGCGATCGATTCCAGACACGCCCGGTAGATTTGGGTTTCGATTTGTTTCGGAAGCAATTTACCGAAAATTTCGGTCGCCGGTTGTTCGTAAATATACTCGGATTGAGTTGAATTCTCGTCATCGGCCTCGATCTTTGGAATCGGCAACAGTTGAGTGACAATCGGCTTTTGCGAGAGCACTGATTTGAATTCGCTAAAAACCAGGAAAACCTTATCAATCTTTTCTGTTTCAACAAAAGTTTTGATAACGAAATTGGCGACTTCGCGGGCCTGGGCATACTCGATGCGTCCCTGTCCGGTTAAGCCAATGTATTCATCCTGAAAGGCGACATGACGGCGTTTGAAAAAATCACGCCCTTTGCGGCCAACCGGGATCATGTCAATGGACTTGTCGCTGTTGTCCTTCATAAACGACTGAGTGGCCTTGATAACATTAGCGTTGAAACCGCCGCACAACCCTTTATCGGCTGTCACCAAGACTATTAAGTAGCGTTCATCGCCGCGAGCATCCATTAACGGATGAGAAAAATCAGTCGAGACTTTGGCACTTAAACTACCCAAAACCTGAGACATTTTTTGGGCGTAGGGACGGGCTGCCGTGACGCGATCTTGAGCGCGTTTGAGCTTGGCCGCCGCTACCATCTTCATGGCTTTGGTAATCTGCTGCGTATTTTTGACCGACTTAATTCGTCGGCGCATATCCAATAAACTAGGCATATTTCGATTTTGGATTTTGGATTTTGGATTTTGGATTTTAATAATTCCAAACTCAAGGCTCCAAAAATAATCTGAACAAAATTCAAGTGGATTTTAGAAAGACCAATCCAAAATCGGCTTTCTAAAATCCAAAATCAATTAAGCGTTTGCCGAACCGGCTTTTTCGCCCCAATGTGACGATTTGAAATCCTCAATAGCTTCTTTCATTAATGCTTTCAAATCATCGTCAATTGATTTTTTGGTGCGAATGGTTTCCAACACGGCCGGATGCGAACTTTCGATAAAGGTCGTCAATTCAATTTCAAAGCGTTTCAAATCTTCGACCGCAATATCGGCCGTAAAGCCGTTTGAAACCGTCCAGATAATGAAAACCTGATTCTCGACTTCCATCGGCTGATATTGACCTTGTTTCAAAACCTCGGTCAGCCGCTTTCCTTTTTCCAGTTGATCCTGGGTTGATTTATCCAGATCAGAGCCGAACTGAGCAAAGGCTGCAAGTTCACGGAATTGCGCGAGGTCAATCCGCAACGTTCCCGCAACTTGTTTCATAGCTTTAATTTGCGCTGAGCCGCCAACCCGGGAAACCGAGTTTCCGACGTTGATAGCGGGACGCACACCGGAGTTAAAAAGATCAGATTCCAAAAAGATCTGTCCATCGGTGATCGAAATCACGTTGGTCGGAATATAAGCTGAAATATCGCCGGCCTGGGTTTCGATAATCGGCAAACTGGTTAATGATCCGCCGCCTTTGGCATCTGACATTTTTGCGGCTCTTTCCAAAAGTCTGGAGTGAAGATAGAACACGTCTCCCGGATACGCTTCACGACCCGGAGGACGACGAAGCAGCAGCGAAATTTCACGGTAGGCGGCCGCTTGTTTTGACAAATCGTCGTAAATGGTCAAGGCGTGTCGGCCATTGTCGCGAAAGAATTCACCGATTGCAACGCCCGAATATGGAGCCAAAAATTGCATCGCCGCCGGATCAGAAGCCGACGCCGAAACCACAATGGTATAGTCCATGGCGCCAAAAGCACGAAGTTTTTCAACCACCTGAGCCACGGTCGAAGCCTTTTGACCAATCGCCACGTAGATACAGATAACATCTTTACCTTTTTGGTTGATGATGGTGTCAACGGCCACTGCGGTCTTGCCGGTTTGCCGGTCGCCAATAATCAATTCGCGTTGTCCGCGACCAATCGGAACCATCGCGTCAATCGCTTTCAAACCTGTCTGGAGAGGTTCTTTAACCGGCTGACGGTCAATAATCCCGGGAGCGATGCGCTCAACCGGATTAAACTGGTCGGTTAGGATTTCGCCTTTGCCATCAATGGCGTTACCGAGTGCGTCAACTACACGCCCGATCATCGCATCACCGACGGGGACGCTCATGATCCGTTTGGTTCTTTTGACCTGGTCGCCTTCTTTGATTTTTTGGAAATCTCCGAACAGCACACAACCTACTTTGTCTTCTTCGAGGTTGAGCGCGAGTCCGCGAACACTATGCGGAAATTCCAACAGTTCGCCCGCCATCACCTTTTCCAGTCCGTGAATCTCAGCGATCCCGTCACCGACTTTGATAACTGTTCCAATTTCAGAAACGGTCATGCTGGCATCAAAATTCTCAATTTGTGCACGAATAATTTCGTTAATTTCGTTGGCTTTAATTGCTTCCATATTTTTGTTAATTGTTAATTGTTAATTGTTAATTGTTAATTTTGGCTAATAACATTTATTGACCATTGACCATTAATCCTTAACCATTAACCAACTGCTGTTTCAAATTTTCTAATTTCGTTTTGACCGAGCTGTCATAAACGGTTGAACCGATGGTGGTGACAACTCCGCCGATAATATTTTGGTCAACCTCGAAATTCAGGTTAATCTTTTTACCGGTTAATTTTTCGGCATTTTTTTGTAAATCTTTTTTCTCGCCGTCAGACAGCGGACGAGCTGAAACCACGCTGGCGGCCATGATGCCGGCCCGTTCTTCCAAAACTTTGGCAAAAGCTTGATTAATGACTGCGAGACTGGTCAAACGTCCGTTGCTGAGCAAAACCCGCAAAAAATTTGCCGTTGTTTTGGATGGCTTGGTTTTTTTGATGAGTTCTTCTAAAACTTTTTCTTTTCTGAGGTGAATGATGACCGGATTACTGAACGCATCAAATAATTGACGATTAGAACTCATCATCTCTTCCCAGATTTTGAGTTCGCTTTTAATGGTTTCCGCGTCTTTTCCGACGACATCTGCCAGAGCTAACGAATAACGTCGGGCAACTGTTTCATTAGCCATTATTTGGCACCTCCGAGGTTGTCAATTCCGGCCTTGACCAGTTTGGTATCTTCTTTTGGACCGAGTTTTCCTTTGATTATTTCTTCTGCCAAACGGATAGTTTCGTCCGCCGAAAACTTGCGCAGATGGTGTTTGGCGAGGGCGGTCGTTCGGACAATTTCGCTATTGGCTTGCTCGCGTAAGCGGCTGACATCCGCTTCGGTCTCGCCGGTAATCCGTTTTTCCTCAGTTTTCGCTTCATCTTTGGCCCGACTGATGACAACTTCTTTTTCGGTATCAAGTCGTGCCAAACCTGCTTCTGCCTCGATTAATTTAGCCATCGCGGCTTTTTTTTCTTCTTCGGCTTTGATTAGTTCAAAGCGGATCTCATCGCGCTTAGCCTTGAAAGTATCGCTCAAAGGTTTTTTCAAAAGATAAACGATTAAGCCGACAAAGATGGCCAGATTAATAAATTTCCACGCTTCAAAACCCGGGTAATTTAGGTATTGATTCCAAAACTGTGACCAACCGCCACTCGTGGCAGAACTGGCTTCGGAAAATAATAAAAAGATAAAGGCTAACATAAACTTATGTTTTCAAAAGATTTGCGCTGATTTGTTCAGCTAATTTCTTGGCTTCGCTATTGATTTGGTTACGTGCTATGTCGGTTTGTTCGGTAATCGACGCTTTTTCGGCTCCTAACAAGGAGGTAACTTCTTCTTTGACCGAATCAATCGTTTTCTGACGTTTGGCAATGGCTTTCGAGCGTTGCTTTTCAACTAATTTATAACCTTCGTGACGGGCTTCACGAATCGCCGAGTCATAAATCACACGCTTTTCTTCGACTTGACTTAAGATTTTTTGCGCTTCGATATTACGTCCGCCGCTATTTTTGTCGCGGGACTCAATGACCTTATTGATGGGGCGGAAAAACGTTCGATTGAGAATCCATATCATCAATAAAATCAGAGCAATATGAACGAATAAAGTTCCATCGGGAATAAGCTGGATACCGGCAAATGCAAAAACGACCATAGCTGAATAATTTAGTTTGGATAAAGATTTATAACTGCTTATTACGGCAAGCAAAACGCTTGCTTTTATAAAGAATCTAGCTTATCACGCCCGTTTTAGACGGTCAAGCGGAGGTTAGTGCAATGTTTCACAAAGGGTGGTTTCGCGATATTTCCAGCCAAAAAAAAGCGTTACCCGGGTTACGGACAACGCTCCCACTGGACTAAGCCAGAAGATCAGTTTCCCTGATAATCGAAGACCGCGCCTAACAGCAGAATGCGCTTGTCATTACAAAATCGGCTGATTCGGCTAAAACTGCAGCTATCGATAAACAATGTTAGAACCGCTTTCGGTCGTATTGGCTGCATTATTCAGGATAGCTGAATTCAGCATTTTCGGATTGATAAAATAAATGGACTGGAAACAAATAACCGAAAAAACCATAAGCAGGTCAGCAAAAGTTTTACGACATTTTGAAAAATCAAGAAAAGTTTGCAAATAGTTGATTAACTTGGGTTTTTGGTTTTTTTTCATTGTCCATTGTCCATTGTTAATTGTTAATTGTGCATTGGTGCTTATTACGGTGTAAATTGCATAATTCAAGTCTCTAAATGAAGTATGAAGGCAATATATTTCTGAGTCTGATTAGAAAATTTGTCTGCACCATTTCGTATTCTTTTCAACCCATCTCGGATAGAGAAAAATCAAAATCAGCTAAAAAAGGTTAAAAACGCAACTTCAAACCCTTAAAATCAAAAGGCATAAATATTGCTTACCGATTAGTTGTTAATTCTTCCCAAAATGAAGTTCGAAAGAGGAGAAAATATCTATGCGTTTGGCTCCAAGATTTAAGTGGTTGCTGGCTTTTACATTGCTGATCACTATCTCAAATTTTTCCTTGGCACAGGAAAATGGTTTATCTGATGAAGATTCGCCCGAAATTACCGCCCGAGTGGCGCGAATCAGTTTTATTCGCGGTGATGTTCAAGTTAAAAGATTGGGCGAATTGGATTGGGAAGATGCTTCGCTAAACTTGCCTTTGGTCGAGGGAGATCAGATTGCGTCCTCGAATAATGCCAGAGTTGAAATCCAGTTCGACAGCCAAAACTTTTTACGGTTGGCCGAAAATTCAACCCTCAAGATTACTACCCTGCGGGACGAGGGAATTGCCGTGAGCCTCAACGAGGGGATGCTTAGCTTACGGGTTTTTGAGTTTGAAAAAGAAAAAGGCTATTTTGAAATTGATGCTCCGCAGACTACGGTGTCAGTTCAAAATGCCGGACTTTTTCGGATCAATGCCGTTAACCCGGATGAGGTCCGGGTAACGGCTTCCGAAGGCGGACAGGTCCGGGTTTATTCAGATAGTTCAAGTTTTACGCTTCGCAACGGACGAGTTGCAACTATCTTTTTGACCGATGACCGGCTTGGCGAATGGGAAACTGCCGATGCTTCACGCTACACGGACGAATGGGATAAGTGGGTCGCCGAACGCGACAACAAACTCGCCAAATTGCTCAAGGATTCATATTACGACAAATATTACGACCGCGATATTTACGGTGCGGAAGAATTGAATAATTACGGAAACTGGTCAGATTCGGACGATTACGGCAAAGTCTGGCGGCCGCACTATTCGTCAATTTCAAGTTATAATAATTGGTCACCATATCGTTACGGACAATGGCGCTGGGTCAATCCGTTTGGCTGGACGTGGGTCAATGATGAGCCCTGGGGCTGGGCCACCTATCATCACGGGCGTTGGGTCAATGACAATCGGGGTTGGTTTTGGACTCCGTATGCTTATCATCGTCCGAAGAAAAGTTGGTGGAAACCGGCGCTGGTCGTAATTTTCAATATTAATAACGATATTTGTTGGTATCCGCTATCTCATCGTGATCGCTATAATGATTACAATCGCTATTATCGCCGTAACAATAATGGCGGTTTTGCAAATTACCGCAACGATAAAAATTACAACCGACCTGATTTTAGACGTTTGTCCGAAAATTCGATAGTCGGAGTTCGTTCCGATGAATTCGGCCGAAGACGGAATAATGTTCGCACAATTCCGATCCAAATCGCCCGGCAAGGTTTGGAACAAAGACCAAACGCAATTGCCCAACTACCGAAGTTTGAGGAAAGAAAAGGGGAGTTCCGCCGAAATACCGGTCTTCGTCGGATGCCGCCAACTGAACAACTCAGAACGGGCGTGACCGAGCGGGAGGCGGGCGTCGAACTTGATCGCACCCTGCAAAGTGAACGCTTTCGTGGTAATCGTCAAAATGAAAGAATCCGTCAGCCTGAAGTTTTTAATAATGGCCGGCAAAATAGATCTGAAAATAATGATTTGCGGCGAACTGAACAGACCGATAGGCGAAATCGGAGTTCGGAAACGCAAAATCAACCGAATTATCCAAACAATCGGACTCCCTCAACGGGACAGCCTGCCGAAAATGATTCCAATCGCCGTGAATCCGAGCGTCAGCAAAGACGTCATGAACCTGGGCGTCCGGTAGTCGTCCCGCAGAATAAGACCCCGGAAAATAATCAGCGTTCGCGAAATAGGGAGACTAATTCAGGCGAAACTAATCGGAATCCGCGAGTCGAAGATAATAATTCAAACGAAAACAATCAGCGGGCGCGGGAACGTAACAATAATTCAAACGAAATAAATCGCCCGCCGCGAGTAGGCAGTAATGAGGCGGAAAATAAACCGCAGGAGATTCGTCCTGTCTATGTGCCGCGAAATAATGATGAAAATCGAAGATCGGCACCGCCATCTCGTTCCGAAGAATCTCAGCCCCGTTCGCAGCCTCCGCCACGCGAAGAGAGACGATCCGAACCGCGCCGCGAAGAACCGCGAGTTGAGCCGCGTCGAGAAGAGCCGCGTCAAGAGCAACCTCGCCGCGAAGAGCCGCGAGTTGAGCGGAGACAGGAAGAACCGCGTCGGGAACAACCTCGGGTGGAACAACCCCGCCGTGAAGAACCACGAGTGGAACGCCGGAGAGAGGAACCAAGGCAGGAGTCGCCGCGAGTTGAGCCGAGACGCGAAGAACCGCGCCGGGAACAGCCCCGACAGGAGCCGCCGCGTCGCGAAGAACCGAGGGTAGAACCGAGACGCGAAGAGCCCCGTCGGGAACAACCCCGACAGGAGTCACCTCGGCAAAAAGAAACTCCAAGGGAAGAAAAACGAACCGGGCCGCCGAAAGGGAAGCCTGAGCGCGAAAGCCCGGTTGATAATTAAACGCCAAACAAAAAGCGGAGAGGTTAAATTCTCCGCTTCATTTTTATCAATTAAAAGGCAATTCAAAATCAGAATGTGTCAATCTCCAATCGGTTTAGTTTTGCCCCAAAAACATTTGACGGTTGATAACCGAAGGGTCTCCCAGAACAATAAAACGAATATTTTTCATATAAGTCTTTGAAACCCTCTGGACATCCGCCGGAGTTACGTCACGGATACGATCGAGAAAATCTGCCGAATTACGCCAGCCGCTGCCGATCAGTTCGTAATTGGCAAGTTCAGCCGCCTGGGCCGCATTGGTTTCTTGTTTCATGTAATAAGTAGTTAAAAAGAAACTACCGGTTTCCAAAATATCTGATTTTTGAATCGGGTTATTTTTTAATTTGTCAATTTCGATGAGCATCAAATTAACTGCTCGGTTGGTTTCAGTAGCAGAAACGGAAATATTGCCGGTGTTGGTGGCCATATTGTTCATCTCGGCCGAGGGAGCATATGAAAAGATTATTTTTGACCCGAACTTCCTGAAAAACACGGCTCGCCAGGATTGAAACGGCGACTCGCATGGCATGGTAATCAGGGCTGTTTAGAGCCGGCGCCGGAAATACTCCCTGCACATAATTGGTTTGGAGAGCCCTCGAAGTCACGTCCAGCGTCGGTTTGGTAAATCCGAGAGCCGGAATCGGTTTTTCCTGATAGGTGCCCCGCGGAAGCTTTGCGAAAGCATCGGCAATTTGTTTTTGCAAAACGGCCGCATCCAAATCGCCGACAATTACCAGCAAGAGCTGCGAGGTTTGCATTATCTTTTGGTGATAGGCTCGCAAATCTTCGGCTTTGAAACGAGAAACTGTTTCGATGGTGCCGTTTGGACTGTTTGAATAAGGATGATTTTCATAAATAATTTTTTCTTCCAATGACCCCAAATAACTTTCAGGCGTATCGGTGTCGCTTCGCAATCCGGTCAGAGTCCTCTCGCGAATCAGTTCAACATCCTCAGCCGAAAAACTCGGATTAACCACTAAATCGGCGAAAACTTTCCATGACCTTTCAAAATTTTGCCGGGTTGAGGCCAACGACATGACGCTAAAGTCCACATTGCTTCCGGCCCCGATACTACTTCCCGTACGGGAGAGTTCCTGGCGAACGCTGGCACGGGGAAAATTCTTGCTGGATTCGACTGCCACATTGAGCGTCATACTCTCAATCCCGGCGTTTTGGGCGGTTATGTTTCGCACTCCGCCCCGCACAAAAAGTCCGGCTGCAACCGTTGGCGAACTTGGGCGGCGTTTGATTAAAACTTTCAAACCGTTGATATCCAATTCTGTCACCGAGTCGGTGATTGAGCGTTTAACGGCGGCGGCTGACTGAGCCGAAATATTGGTCAGCGAGAAACAGACCGCAAGCATTAAAAAAATGGTGAATTTAAGTTTTGTCATTATTTTCTCCGTAAAATGATTGATTCATTTGTTCATTTGTTCATTGAATCATTGATTTTTCTTAACAATGATTCAATGATTTAATCAACCAATGGATAAATTACTTTCCTCCGATTAAATCGCCCGGCGTTAATTTTGCTTCTTGTTGAAGCTCATTGGAAATTAAAGCAACCCCGATCCGTGGTTTATTTTGAATATATGTTTTGATATAACGATTGATGTCATCCCGCGTAATGGCCCGCAGATTTTTGTGATATCCGCGAAAATAATCTATCCCGGTCGAAGACCACCAAAAACTTAAACTGTGCGAATATTCGCTCAATTTTTCGCGCCGGTATAAATCTTCGGCTTCGAGCAAAGTTTTAGCATTTTCCAGTTCTTCATCCGTAAAATAGGCGGGATCGGTGAATTTTTCAATTTCGGTATAGAGCGTTTTAAGGGCTTGTTTGGCTTTATCGGGCGAAGAGACGAGTGTCATCCGAATCGGTCCGACGTTTCTTTGCGTGTAGTAATGAACACTTGCATTAACTGCCAATTTTGAATCAATCATGGCTCTTTGCAAACGGGAATTTGGTTGTTCGACAATGTATGAAAAAACGTCTGCCGCATAAGTTGATTTGTCGTCCACCCCGATCGAAGGTCCGTGCCAGCCAATCTGCAGAATAATATTGCTGACTGGTTGTTCAACGATCACGCCTTCGCTTTTGGCTAACGGTGGATGTTGAACAATCGGAAATTGTTTGAACGGGTCGGCCGATCTTTTCCAATCGCCGAAAAGCTGTTCGGCCAGTTGAAAAACTTTTTCCGGGTCAACATCGCCGGTGACGATCAGAGCCGAATTATTCGGCACATAATATCGCGATTGAATAAGGCGCATTTGTTCGGTGGTCGCGGCCGCCACGGTTGTTCGGGTTCCGCCCGGCATTTTTCGGGTTGGATATTTGTAAAAGAGCTTTTGCATCATCGTGTTTTCCAGATAGAGTCCGGGTTGCGATTCGTGACGGGTCAGCTCAGCTAAAACCACATCTCTTTCGCCCGAAAAATCTTCCTCATCAAAAACCGGAAACCGGATCGAATCGCGGATAAAACGCATCGAGGTTGAAAGATGCGGGCGCGTGGTGGTGAAATAATAATTAACGACTTCTTCGTGAGTTTCGGCATTATTGACGAGCCCGATCTGATCAATCTCGTTGAGGTAACTAATGTCGCCGATTTGTGATTTTAATTTGAGCGGATTAGAACAGATTTGCTGGCCGAATGCGTTAAGCGGTCCCTGTTTGAGAGCGGCTTCGCATTGACCGATCAATCTTGCGCTATTCGGCTTGAAAAACATATGTTCATAAAGGTGCGACAAGCCGTTGAGTTCAGGCGTCTCGGTAAAAGAGCCGTTGCGGACGGCGACTTCAACTGTCACCAACGGAATTGAATTATCGGGTAAAACAATGATTTCAAACCCGTTTGGCAAAACTTTGCTGACAAACGGAATCTCAATGCCTTGTTGTTGAACCCGGGGGGCGGTTGGTTTCGGTGGCTGATTGGCCGCCACAACGGTTGTTTTGGCCTTGACCGGTTTGGTCTTTTTGACCTGCGCCGGGACTTGCCCGATAAAAATGCCAAAGGTTAAAAGTAATGCAAATATTTTTTTCACGCTGGAGTTCTCCAAGTTTGATAGACGTTTGATGTCTGATGTTGCGAAATGGTTTAATCTATCTAAAGATTTAACATTTTTACGTTTGGAAAAGCAAAAGGTTTAAAGGTGAAAGGTGGAAAAGGGAAAAAGTGAAAAAATTTGGAATTCGATTATCAGCATCCTTTTATGGCAAAGATAAATTCGATGGATTGTCTAATCGAAACAAAAAACTTTTTCACTTTGTTACTTTTTCACTTTTTCACTCTCAGGAGAAAATTGATGGAACGCGATAATTTAATGCACGGTGCACGAACCGCGATGAATCACGATATGGACATCCGCGAGTGGTGTGAAATTTATTTGAAGGAAAAAGAACGCGCCAATCAGAGCGCAATGTCCGACGAAGAGTTCGCCAAATACTGGAAATATCACCGCCCCGAAATAATGCACGCCGGTGCGGCCGAAGCGATGCAGGCTTATAAATCAAGGGAAAAGGGATAAGTAAATAGTGAATAGTGAATGGGGAATAGTGAATGGAGAATGGTTATGCTTATACCCTTTACCCTTGAAAACTATGCAATAAAGAGTCCAACGAACTTCAGTTTGTTGAAGTGTTAAGACCGCAACAAACTGAAGTTCGTTGGAACCTCAGCATAATAAATCTCAAAGCTCATTGAACGATTAAATTTGAGAGTCAATTCCAGAGCTATTTACTATTCACTATTCCTTATTCACTATTTACTATTTCCTTCCAAGTTTTCTGGCGACAGCGCGGTAGATTTTTTCGACATCGCTGATTTTGAGCAGTTTGGCCATCATCAAAAATGCGATTCCGCCCAACCCAATCGGGATAAAGGCTTCGATTAGCCGATACATCAACCCGTTTCCGCCAAATTGCTGGTGCAGAAAGTGATAGCTCAGCCAGCAAACCGCGGACATGACGGCTGAAGCAATCACGATCCGGATAAATGAAGAAACGATGTCTCGTCCATTGAGCCGTTTGATTCGTTTTCGCAACAAAAAGTTCAGCGCCAAAAAATTTACCAAGGCCACCATTTAAGTGGCCAGAGCGACTCCAACATGACCATAGCCATCCGGTCGTTCGGAAGTTACGCCGACAGTTGAGAGGAATTTCATCATGCCAAAACTGGTGACAGCGTGAATCAAGATTGAAGCGACGCTGACATACATCGGCGTTTTGGCATCGTTCAGCGCGTAAAAAGAAGGAGACAAAACCTTGATGGCGGCATACCCGGCGAGTCCGATCGAATAGGCCGCTAATCCCCAGGAAGTCATATTGGTATCAAAAGCGTCAAATTGACCACCTTGATAGATTAAGCGAATAATCGGTTCACCTAAAACGATTAATCCGCAGGCCGACGGAATCGTCAGCAGGAAAACGAGTTTGAGTGCATCCGAGAGCGTCGAGCGAAATTTATCCAGATTGTTCTCAGAAGCTAAACGCGAAAGAGTGGGAATAGCGGCCGTCCCAATCGCGACTCCAAACAGTCCGATCGGAAATTGCATCAACCGAAAAGCGTATCCGAGCCACGATGCGCCGCCATCAATGCTCGAAACAATCATCGTATCAACCAAAACTTTGATTTGAATGGCGCCGGTTCCAATAATTGCCGGAGCCATCAGCTTCATCACCCAGCGCAAACCTTGATCGCGAAAATCAAGCGCGGCAGAAAACCGAAATCCGACTTTTAACAATGATGGAACTTGAATCAAAAATTGAAACGCGCCGCCAATCAGGGTTCCGATGGCCATTCCAATAATTGCCCACTGAGCGGCAACGCTGGGAATTAGATTTTTATCATTGGAAATTTCCCAATTTCCTCCGCTTAGATAATATGCAAAGGCGATTCCAAAAAGTATCGAAGTAATATTAAAAGCAGTAGAAGCCGAGGCCGGAATGCCAAAACGCCCTTTGGTATTTAAAACGCCCATAGCCAGTGCCGCCAGTGCGACCAGCAAAATAAAGGGAAACATGATTTGCGTCAGCGTGACCGCAAGATTAGCTTTTTCCGGTGGAAACCCTAAGGCTAGAAGCGGCACATAATATGGCGCGAGCAATATCCCCAAGAGGCAAAAAATGCTCAAAACGACAGCCAAAGCATTGAAAACCAGACTGGCGATTCGCCACGCTTCGACTTCATCTTTCTTGGTTAAATAATCAGTAAAAACTTTAACAAATGCGGCCGAAAGCGCACCTTCGGCAAAAAGGTCCCGGAGCAGATTTGGAATCCGAAATCCAACCAGAAAAGCGTCATACAAAAAACCCGCTCCGAAAAAGCGGGCAAAGACCATCTCCCGGACGAGCCCTAAGACCCGCGAAAACATCACGGCAATCGAAACAATGCCGGCGGATTTGGCGACACTTTGAGGTTCAGTTTGAGATTGTTCTGCTCGGGAGCCGGAGGATTTTTTGGCTAAGTCTTTGGTTTGCTCAATTTCGTTCATTTTCAGAAAGTTTCAAACGTCAAAGTTTGCTACAAATTTGGATTTTCTACAAGCCGGCAAAACAAAAAAGGAAGCCGGATTTTATCCGCTTCCTGAGAAAAATATTTGGGGATCGTTTTTAGTTTGAAGCTATCCGATTGTTTGGATAGACAATCCGGGTGGTAGCTAAACGGGTGGAGAGCGCCATGGTTGAGTAGCCCAACGAGGTCGCACCGCCCTGCTGATTCTGAACCATCCCGACATACGAATCCTGAAAACTTCGGAAACGAGAGGCACTTCCTTTTTGGTTAAAGATCACGAAGAGAAGCTTGCCGTTTTTGGTTTGCATTTCGCCGGACAACGAACTGACACCGCCATCGGTATTACCCAAGGTTCCGGTTTTAGCGACTACACTACCGATTGAAGGGAAATTCTTGAAACGATTTTGCAGCGTGCCCGGGTCAATTCCGGCAATCGGCATCACATCGGCAAAGGTCATTTTATGACGTGCCAATTCGTTGCGGAAAGTCTTCAAAAGTTTCATCTGAGCCTGCGGCGTGACCCGGTTGATGCCTAACCCGCTTGAGGTTTGTAAAGTAAATTCAGCCGCCGACACCCCGGCGTTGACTTGAACGATGCGGGCCACGGCATAGGCTCCGCCGAGCATATCACCGAGCTTTTCGGCTAAAAAGTTATTCGAATAACACATCGTAACTTTGACAATTTCTTTGAGCGGAGCAGATTCGTGCGAAAACAAAAGCCGGGCATTAGTCGGAATAATATCAATATACAAACCGCCGGTAAAACTAACACTTGGAATTCCCTGAACCTGACCAAATTTGCCCGACGAAGCAAGATATTCCTGCCAGGCCCGGGTTGCGGCCGCCGAGCGTTTTGAGAGATCAAGGGTCGCAAAAAGAACTTCGGCCGAGCGTTGATATGAGCCGTTGAGAGCCATCACAAAACTGTTGGTGACAACTAAATCGCCGGTTACCTGACGAATACCGAGTTTGTTGAGGGCTTGGGCAATGGCAACTCCGTGTTCCATTGTAAAATACGGATCACGTCCGGCAACATAAACATTTCCGGTTAAGACACCCGTGCTTTGGTCAATTGTTCCGTCAGTATAGACATTGGTGGGAAAACGATATTCCGGACCAAACGTTTTGATAACTGCGTAGGCAGTGGCCGTTTTGACATTTGAAGCCGGATTAAAAGCGTAATTTGAATAACTGTCTTTAATTACCTTTCCGTTCAAATCTTCGATCAAGACACCTGAATAGCCCGGAATCGTCATTTCCGATAAGCCGGGATTGATAATATCGGCGTTGGTCGGCGTCGCACTTCCGGTTTTCGCAATTCCCGGCGTTGGTGTCGGGGTTGGTTTAGAAGTTGGCTGAATAATTATCTGTTGGAAAAATGGGGACGGCGACGGGGTCGGAGAGGTTGGTTTTGTATAGACTTGAGCGTTGACGGCCAGTGCCGCCAATCCAATCCAAAAGATAGCAATAGATAACCCAAAGGCTTTTTTGTTTAACAAACCGTACATCTTTTCTCCGTATTTTTAATGCGACATAGCAGGCTTTCTTCGAGCGTTTCCAAGCATGCTTTAGGAATTATACCATATCGTAACCACTTCTTTTCAAGCACTCTCAGCAAAAAGTTTATTCCTGCCTTTTGTGAATGACGACCTCTTTGATGGTATTTGCTCCTGATGGGATGTATATTATCAAAAAATACTTATACAAACAATCTGATATGCTTATACCTTAAAAAGGACGAAAAGGGTAGATTTTTTAGTAAATTTGAAAATAATTTTTACAAATCTATTTCTGAAACGATTTCTTCGCCCTCGGTAGCAAAGAAAAATGAACCGACAATAGCAAAAAGAATTAATGAGCTGCCGGAAAACCGGATAATTTTGGCAATTAAAGGTGTTTGAGGTAAAAGACCAGTTTCGCTTAAAAGATAATTCCAATCGTGAAATCCGCCTTCGCTCCCCGTCACCCCGCTCAGGAGCGGAAGTTCCATAACCACCGCATCATTGGCGTAAACATAAACGTCAACCATACTTTGTCCCACCCAAAACAAAACGATCGAAGCGGAAAAAGGCTTTCGGTGATAAACGAAATAGCCGAAAAAGACAGTCGGGACAATAATTTGCATCAATGAACCACCCGCCACGCTGATAAAACGTCCAAGCGGAATAAACAGCAGGTGACCTGCTTCATGAAACGGCGTGTAAACAATGTGCAAAAACGTGGCGTTGGCTGGATCGTAGGCACACCAGACAAAATAAATGGAGGCCAGCGCGGCGATAACTGTTTTGGGAATACTTCGGTTTGACATAGATTTCAACTCAGGGGAGGCGGAAAGACTGGAAAGACAGGACTCTTTTGAATCCAATCAAATCTTAGCAGATTAAGGCGAGGTAGTGAAAGCAAATTATTTTTCGGCGGGCTTAAAAAATTCTAATTTTGAAATGCCATAAAAAACGCATTCCATATTGTAATGAGTGGCAATGTTCTCGCGGGTCATTCCGCATTTTCCCATAATCCGCCACGAACCGGTATTTTCGGGCGAGGCGACCGCTACGATTCTTTCGAGGTTTTTTTCCCTGAAACCAAAGTTGAGCCAGGCTTGAGCCGTTTCAAAGCCGATCCCGCGCCCCCAAAATTCTTGGATCATGCCGTAGCCGACTTCGATTTCGGATGAATCATCAAGTGGCTGAAGACCGCTCCAACCAATCATTTCGCCTGATTCTTTCCAAATCATCGCACACATTCCAAAACCGTATTTTTTGTAACAATCAATATAAAACTGCAAACGTTTTTCGATGGCTTCGGGATTTTGCAAAGTTCTGCCGCCAAGATACTTAATGACTTCGTCCTCCGAACGAAGTTCGATTAGTTTGGCCAAATCATCAAAAGTGAACTGGCGATGTAAAAGTCTTTCGGTTTCAATCATAGTTATCAGAGTCCAACATCCTAAATATTTACTGCTCCATCATAGCCCTCTCTCAGTCTTCCAATCATTTTGGGTAATAGTGTAATGTACCAAATCGCGTCCGTAATATGTGCCGATATGATCAAAGGTCATCCCGAGTTTTTCCATCACGCGGCGCGAACCTGTATTTTGGGGATTGGCACAAGCCACGATTTTCGGTAAATTTAAGTCGGTAAATCCATATTGTAAAAAGGCTTGAGAGGCTTCGACCGCCAACCCGCGTCCCCAAAATTCTTTGACTAAGGCATATCCGACCTCAATTTCACCTGTTTCCTTCAGTTGCCAGAGTCCGCACCAGCCGCTGAACCGATTTGTTTCTTTTAGGATTACCGAGCAAAAACCAATGTTTTCGCCTTCCCACCGGGACGAGACGAGTTTGATCCAGCTCAGGGCTTCTTCTCTCTTTTGCGGCTCACGGATAAATCTCATCACATCTGCATCGGAGCGCATCGCAAAAACCGATTCAATGTCCGCTTCGGTCATTTTTTGTAAAAGTAATCTTTCAGTTTCAAACATAAAATTAGAAGTGATTTTATTTTATTTCAAAATTTTTTGGAAGAAAACTCAAATGTCTTGCGTCAAAAAATTGTATTTAATTTTTGAAGGGTGGAAATTATGAGCGAAAACCGACGAAATTTTTTGAAACGAGCAACAGCTGTGACTGCTGCCATTCCCTTTTTAAACAGCTGTGCCGTAGCTCAGAAATCAACAAATGAATTAGATTTAATCAAATCAAATGCGATTCTGACGGACGGTCAATGGAACGGTGCCAAGGATGCTCCCCAAAATGTTTCGTGGCGCACAGGCTTAGCCAAAGATTCAGATCACGGCCAGCAAATGATTATTTCGGGAACTGTTTTTGAAGCAGACGGCCAAACTCCGGCTCCGAGTGTCCTGATTTATCTTTATCACACCGATATTTACGGATTATATGGCAAAAGCGGCGAGCATCGTCACGGACACTATCGCGGCTGGATGTTGACGGATTTGCAAGGAAGATACGAATTTCAAACAATAAAACCTGCCCCTTATCCCGAAAATCGTTTTGCCGCGCATATTCATACAACCATCACGACTAAAGATTTGAAAGAAGATTGGATTGACAATTATTTATTTGAAGGCGATACCCTGATCTCGGTTCGCGAGCGCGAAACGGCCGGTCGGAAAGGCGGTTTTAATCCAATCGTCAAACTCGAAAAAGGTAAACAGGGCATTTGGCTGGCGAAACGGGACATTAAATTATGGCAGGCTTCATAAAACACAAAATTTTATCAACTATTTTATTTTCAATGGTTTGTGCCTTGTCCGTTAATTGTCAGACAAACCCCGCTGACAAAAAAGTGAGAATAAACTTTTTATGACCGGCAGAAAATATTCGTATGTCAAAAACGGCGAAACGAAATTTGTTTATAGCAATGATGTTTGGGCAATGAGCAGGGCGGTGAGGTAGAAAGTAACGGTTATGTTGAATTTACAAACATTTTTTACAGTATTAGTTTTCAGTATTTCGGCTTTGGCGTGTTTTGAAAAGGCCGAGAATCTTTCAAAAAGTATTGCCGAAATCAACCAGATGAGCGAGAATCGCGCCGGACATACGGCAACCCTTTTGCCTAACGGTCAAGTTTTGGTTGCGGGCGGTTTTGCACGTGATAAAAAAAGCGTGGCCAGCACCGAAATTTTTGATTCGCTGACAAGCAGTTTTTCAACGGCGGACAAGATGAGCATTGCTCGGGCAGGGCATACCGCGACCCTTTTACCCAATGGCAAAGTTCTGATCGCAGGCGGATTTAACGGCGATTATCTCGATAGTGCTGAGATTTATGATTCAAAAACAGGCAAATTTACACCGACCGGCAAAATGACGATGCCACGCAGCGAACATATCGCGGTTTTACTTAATAACGGAAAGGTTTTGCTGGCCGGCGGGGTTGGAACAGGCTGGACTTTTTTGGCGGAATCGGAAATTTTCGACCCTCTTTCCAATTCGTTTACCAAAACCGGTAATATGACGGCGCCGCGTGAATCCCATACCGCAACACTGCTCAAAGACGGTAAAGTTCTGATCACCGGCGGTCATCAAGGCAGACGTTCCGCCATCACAATTTATTCAAGCGCGGAAATCTACAATCCGTTGAATGGAACATTTGCCGCTACGGCCAGTTTAACTGTCAAACGTCACAAACACGCCGCCGCATTATTGGATAACGGACAAATTTTGATTGTCGGCGGTTCTGACGAGCGCGATTCGAGAGGAGCATACACCACCGCAGAAATTTACAATCCGCAGAAAAACATTTTTACCAGGATCGGAGATATGAATCTCTCGCGCTACAAACTTCAAGGAACGACTGTTTTATTAAAAGGCGGCAAGCTTTTAATTGCCGGCGGTGCAAATCAGGCAGAAATTTATGATCCGAAAATCAATACTTTTAGCCTTGTTGCGGGAAAGTATGAATCGGTGAGGCTTTTTTCAACTGCCACGCTTTTGCAAAATGGTCAGGTTCTAATTGTTGGCGGCTACGATCACAACACGGCTGTCAGTTCAAAAGCTTGGATTTATCAGTCTTAATCCTTAAAAATGAGGTAGAATTTGAAAACGAAAATGGAGCGAATTGCTTTAATGGCTGAACAATTAAGCGAAACAAACCTCTTGGCGGAGTGCAAAAACGGCAACCGCGAGGCGTTTGAGACGCTCTATCATCGTCATCAAAGACGAGTTTTTTCGGTCGCTCTCAATTATTTCGGCGGTGATATTGACAAAGCCGGCGACATTACGCAACAAGTTTTTTTGAAACTTTTTACGCTCAATTCGGACTTTCGCGGCGAATCCGAATTTACCACCTGGCTCTATCGGATGACGGTCAATGCCTGTATTGATGAGCAGCGTAAAAATCGCAGATTCTTTGGGTTAGCAGATTTTTTCGGACTGGCAGATACGAAAATGAAACACGATGACAGACTTCAGCAAAAGCAAATTTCGGACCAAGTGCAGCGGGTAGTGGCCTCGCTTAAACCGAAATTTCGTCTGCCGATCTTGTTGAAATACTCGGAAGGTCTGAGTTATGACGAAATTGCCAAAGTTCTGGATTGTTCGATCGGAACCGTTTCGTCACGCCTTAATCGTGGACATAAATTGTTGGCACAAAAATTAGGACATTTGAAGCATGAGATTTAAGTGGGGAGTAACGGGTCAAGAGTAAAGAGTAAATCCCCAAACCAAATTGTTATGAAGCATTACAAAGACAAACTTTCCGCATATTTGCATCACGAATTGCCAAAAGAAGAGCGGCAGCTAATTGCCGAACATCTTTTGCAATGCGAGTTTTGCCGAAAGGAGCACGATGCCGTCAAACTCGGGGTGGCTCTGGCCGGCAAATTAGAATCATTTGACGCGCCCCAAAATGTTTGGAGCAATATTTCCGATAATTTAGAAAGCAAAACTGTTCCGACATTTTTTTACCTTCAGCCGCCTTCATTTTTCAATCGTCGCGGTTGGTTTGCCCTGGCCACCAGCACAGCTATTGTCTGCTTTGTGATTTTAGGTCTCCTTAAATTTAATTTGTTTGAACATCAATCTCTGGATTCTGCCAAAAGTTCCCCGCTCTCCAATTCTGAACACAGAACGCCTGAAGTCAATTCAACTCCGAATGAGGCCTCACCCTTTTCAGCCTCAGGTTGGGAAGTGGAAACTATTGCCGGAATGCCGTTTAAGTCGTTTTTAGGAGTCGGCGAAACGCTTGAAACAGATGCGAATTCACAAGCTAGAATTACTGTTGCCGATATTGGAAATGTCGAGATTGCGCCAAATTCGCGGGTCAAATTGGTCAGAAGCGAGCAAACCGAACGCCGCTTGTCACTCGAACACGGAAAATTAAATGCCCGAATACTAGCCCCGCCGAGACTCTTTATCGTTGATACGCCAAGCGCGGTGGCGGTGGATTTAGGATGTGCTTACACGCTCGAAGTTGATCAAACAGGTAACAGCAAATTGAACGTCACCAGCGGTTATGTGGCCCTTGAACGCGACGGACGCGCCTCAATTGTACCGGCCGGGGCGGCGGCGGTCACAAAGAAAGGAAAAGGGGTCGGAACTCCTTTTTCGACGACTGCGACAGATGAGTTTAAGCATGCCCTGGAAAAATTTGATTTTGCCGGCGGCGGTGAAAAATCACTGAATTTTATGTTGAAAAATTCTCGTTGTCACGATACGGTGACGCTTTGGAACTTACTTTCCAGAGTTCCCAGAAATGAACGCGGAAAGGTGTTTGATGTAATTGTTACTTTTATTAAATTACCAGAAAGTGTTACCCGCGAAGGAATTTTGAATTTAGACCAAAAGATGCTGGAAGCACTCCGCGGCGAACTCGAAACCTTGTGGTTTCAATAAAAAAGATCATTTTGGGTAAATTTCTCTAATCACCTCATTGATTGCGGTCCGCCCCTTTTTACAACTCTCAACCGCATTTTTTTCGCAAGCCAGACAGTTGTCCAAATCTCTATAAATCGGCGATAGTTTGGCGCGATAAATGTCCGGCAGTTTTTCGACCCGCGATTTGAAATCTTCCAGTCGAGAGGTTTTTTTGGCAACGGACTCGAGACATAATTTTTTATCCCCGGGAAGAGAAGAGTATCGGTAAAAGTCCAGATTTCTCCCGTCCTTTTCAATCTTTTGCGCTAACTCGATTATTCTGGTGACCTCATTTTTGACAGCGGTTTCTTTGTTTTTTTCGGCGACATTCGTCTTGTTTTGGGTATTATTTGGCGGAGAAGCGCACGAAATTAAGAGAAACGGGACAAGTAAGAACACAATGAGTCTCATAGTTTTGCAACGGCGGTTAGAAACCGACAGCGACTTTTATGTTCGAAACAAAAAAGCGGCCATCGGCGGACGAATGTGTGGAAAAATTCGCTCTCACCGCCGATTTTGATCAAAAAACAAATAAGTTTTACTTAAACTTAAGCAAAAGTTTTACGACCTTTTGAAAATCAAGAAAAGTGTGCAAGTAGTTGAGTCACTTTCGTTTTTGGGTTTTCTTCATTGTCCATGGTTAATTGTGCCTTGGTGCTTAGATCTTTTTGGCCAATTCGCGCAACAACCAGGTGCGGGCAAATTTCCAGTCACGTTTGACAGTTTCGGGCGAAATTTGCAAAACTTCGGCAATTTCTTCGATGGTCAGCCCGCCGAAAAACTTCATCTCGACGACCCGGGCTTTTCTTTCGTCCATGTTTCCCAATCGTTCGAGAGCTTCGTGGAGCGCCAGAATTTCGCCGGAATTGTCTTTTGAAACAAGCGCAGTTTCATTCAAGGTAATTTGTTGTCCGGCACCACCACGTTTTTGACTCATTTTGGCGCGGGCATAATCAACCAGAATATGCCGCATGGCCTGAGCCGCAACTCCAAAAAAATGTGAACGATTTTGCCAGTCAGTTTCTTTTTTATCGGCTAGTTTGATGTATGCTTCGTGAATAAGTTCAGTCGTCTGGAGCGTATGATCGCTCGGTTGATTGTTCATAAACCGTTTCGCCATTCGCCGTAATTCTTCGTAAACGAGCGGCATCAAGCCGTCAAAGGCGGCTTTGTTACCGTGACTCAACTCATCCAGTAATTGGGTAATTTGATGCGAATTAAATGCCATATCAAACCTCTGGGAAGATTTTCATTTGATGATGACCTGTTTCATCAAGTTTTCCCGTTTATATAAATAGAGGCAAAAAAAATTGCTCGCTATTAAATCTCGATTTTAGGGGGAGTGAAAAGAATAATACTACTAAAATGAGAAAAAATGCCAAAAAAATGTGTTCCAAAGACTGAGATTGTTTCGACTGCCTCCGTCAAAACAATCTGTGATAGAACAATTGTTCTGTTTTAAGTCCGGGTGATTCGTCATTCGGACTTTTTTTTAACCTTGTCTCTTCTTTTCTAAATCAGATGAATAAGCAAACCATCCCGCAATTTCGGCTCAAACCAGGTTGATTTTGGCGGCATAATCTGATTCGCATCCGAACGAAATCGAGCTCATGCTACGAACTTACATCGCTTTCCTGGGAATCATCTTTGGACCACACAGCATCGTCGCTCAGGAAGCACACGCGTGCCT